>CALRYR010000074.1:0-11808 GCA_943372425.1 Variovorax sp. YR752
GATTGCTGCGCGTTACGATTGATCTGCCCTGGGTTGCCCCCACCTCCGAGGCTGTGCTTGGTGCGCCCGAGCCCTTCGTGACGGTCGAGGATTGCGAGAAGGTCACGCGTCAGCTGCAATTCGCGCTGGAAGTCGACGGGGCCGACTACAAGCGCCTCGAGGTGTCGTCGCCGGGCATCGACCGCCCGCTGCGGCACGAACAGGATTTCGAGCGTTTCGTCGGCGAGGTGATCGACGTGACGCTCAAGGCGCCGATGGGTGCTGCGGCTGGCGGCCATGTGGCGGCCAACCGCAAGAAGTTTCGCGGCACGCTGGAGCGGGCCGAGTCGGGTGGCTGGCAGATCGTCTGGAGCGAGGCCCCCGAACCCAAGCCGGGACAAAAGATCAGCAAGAAGCGCGCGCCTGCACCGTTGCATGCGCTCGGCTTCGCATTGGACGAGCTGCGCGAAGCGCGGCTCGCGCCGATCGTGGACTTCAAGGGCCGCAGGCCCAAGACCCCGGCGGGGTCGGTGGAACAGGCCCCCGAGGGCCTTTCGGACATTGGCGACACGGAAGTGTCGGACTGACAAGAGGAGCGTAGTGGCATGAATCGCGAAATGTTGATGTTGGTGGATGCGATCTCGCGCGAGAAGAACGTCGAACGCGACGTGGTCTTCGGCGCGGTCGAATCCGCACTGGCGCAAGCCACCAAGAAGCTCCATCAGGGCGACGTGGACATCCGCGTGGCCGTCGACCGCGACAGCGGCGACTACGAGACCTTCCGCCGCTGGCACGTCGTTCCGGATGAGGCGGGCCTGCAGCTGCCCGACCAGGAAATCCTCCTGTTCGAAGCCAAGGAAGAAATGCCCGACATCGAGGTCAACGAATACATCGAAGAAACGGTGGACTCGGTGCCGATCGGCCGCATCGGCGCCATGGCCGCCAAGCAGGTGATCCTGCAAAAGATCCGCGACGCCGAACGCGAAATGCTGCTCAACGACTTCATGTCGCGTGGCGACAAGATCTTCGTGGGCACCGTCAAGCGCCTGGACAAGGGCGACATCATCGTGGAAGCCGGGCGTGTCGAAGGCCGCCTGCGCCGCAGCGAGATGATCGCCAAGGAAAACCTGCGCAGCGGCGACCGTGTGCGGGCCATGATCATGGAGGTCGACCTGACGCTGCGCGGCGCGCCGATCATCCTGTCGCGCTCGGCCCCCGAATTCATGATCGAGCTCTTCCGCCAGGAAGTGCCCGAGATCGAGCAGGGCCTGCTCGAGATCAAGAGCTGCGCCCGTGACCCGGGTTCGCGCGCCAAGATCGCGGTGCTCTCGCACGACAAGCGTGTCGACCCGATCGGCACCTGCGTCGGCGTGCGTGGCACCCGCGTCAACGCTGTGACGAACGAACTCGCCGGCGAGCGCGTCGACATCGTGCTGTGGTCCGAAGACCCGGCGCAGTTCGTGATCGGTGCGCTGGCTCCGGCCAACGTGTCGTCGATCGTGGTGGACGAAGAAAAGCACGCCATGGACGTGGTGGTCGACGAGGAAAACCTCGCCATCGCCATCGGCCGCGGCGGCCAGAACGTGCGGCTGGCGTCCGACCTGACGGGTTGGAAGATCAACATCATGGACGCCAACGAATCGGCGCAAAAGCAGGCGCTCGAAACCGATTCGAGCCGCAAGCTTTTCATGGAGAAGCTCGATGTGGACGAGGAAATCGCCGACATCCTGATCAACGAAGGTTTCACCAGCCTCGAAGAAGTGGCCTACGTGCCGATCTCCGAGCTGCTCGAAATCGAGAGCTTCGACGAAGACACGATCAACGAGCTGCGTTCGCGTGCGAAGGATGCGCTGCTCACGATGGAAATTGCCAAGGAAGAAGGCGTCGAGACCGTTTCGCAGAATCTGCGCGACCTCGAAGGCCTCGACCCCGAGCTCATTCCAAAGCTGGCCGATGCGGGTGTCCACACCCGCGATGACCTGGCCGACCTCGCGGTCGACGAACTTACCGAGATCACCGGCCAGAGCGCCGATGACGCCACAGCCCTCATCTTGAAAGCCCGTGAACATTGGTTCGCGGGCCAAGAGTGACGGTCATGGGAGCACGAAGCACATATGTCCAGCACCACAGTCGCCGAGTTCGCGAACGAACTCAAGAAGACCCCCGAAACCCTGCTTGACCAGCTCAAGAGCGCTGGCGTGGCGAAAGCCGCGCCGACCGACGCGCTCACCGAGGCCGACAAGCAGCGCCTGCTCGGTTTCCTGAAGGCCAGCCACGGCACGGCGGAACCCGAACGCAAGAAGATCACCCTGGTCAAGAAATCGACCAGCGAGATCAAGCAGGCCGACGCCACCGGCCGTGCCCGCACGATCCAGGTGGAAGTGCGCAAGAAGCGCACCTTCATCCAGCGTGACGAAGGTCCCGCCACGCCCGAGCCGACGGCAGCTGCTGCGGAGCCTGTGAGCGAACCCGCTGCACCCCAGATCGACGAAGCCGAACTCGGCCGTCGCGAGGAAGAAGCACGCCGCCAGGCCGAGCTGATCCGTCGCCAGGAAGAAGAGCTGGTCGAGAAGCGTCGCCAGCGCGAGGAAGCCGAAGCCCGCGACCGCGAGAAGGCCGAGCGCGCCGAGCAGGCCGAAGCCGCCGAGCGCGAAGCCAAGGCCGCTGCGGCCGCCAAGGAAAAGGCCGCCGCGACCGCCGCCGTGGTCGGCAGGAGAGCGCCTGAGTTCGACACGCCAGCTCCCGCGCCGGCGGCAGAAGCCGACGCCGCCACGAACAAGGCGACCGCCGATGCGGCCGCCGCCAGCCAGGCCAAGGAAGACGCCAAGGCCAAGGCCGCCGCCGAATCGAAGGCCCGCGCCGACGAGGAAGCCGCCCGCGCCAAGGACCTGGACGAGCGCCGCCGCAAGGCATTGGCCGAGGCCGAAGCCATCCGCGCCATGATGAACGCACCGGCCCGTGTTCTGGTGCCGCACAAGGCGCCCGAAAAGGAAGTGCCGAAGCCGGCCGTCAAGGGCACGCTGCACAAGCCGGTCGCGCCTGCCGCGCGTCCGGGTGCGCCTGCTGCACCGGGTGCCGCGACGGCGCCGGGCGCCAGCAAGGACGTGAAGTCGGCCAAGCTCTCGTCGAGCTGGGCGGGCGATCCGGCCAAGAAGAAGGAAATCAAGACGCGCGGCGATGCCAGCGGTGGCGTCGGTCGCGGCAACTGGCGCGGAGGCCCGCGCGGCCGTCGCGGCAACGACCGTGGCGGTCACGACGAGCATGTGCAGGCAGCGCCCGTCGAAGCGCGCGTGCTCGACGTGCACGTGCCCGAAACCATCACCGTGGCAGAACTCGCCCACAAGATGGCCGTCAAGGCGCAGGAGGTCATCAAGCAATTGATGAAGGCCGGCATCATGGCGACCATGAACCAGTCGCTCGACCAGGACACCGCCATGGTGATCGTGGAAGACATGGGCCACAACGCCATGGTGGCGGCACTGGACGATCCGGAAGCCTTCACCGACGAGGACGTCGGCGCGCATTCGGGCGAATCGCTGCCGCGTGCGCCTGTCGTGACCGTCATGGGCCACGTCGACCACGGCAAGACCTCGCTGCTGGACTACATCCGCCGCGCCAAGGTCGCTGCGGGCGAAGCCGGCGGCATCACGCAGCACATCGGCGCCTACCACGTCGAAACGCCGCGCGGCATGGTGTCCTTCCTCGACACCCCGGGTCACGAGGCGTTCACCGCCATGCGTGCCCGTGGTGCGCAGGCCACCGACATCGTCATCCTGGTGGTGGCGGCCGACGACGGCGTCATGCCGCAGACCAAGGAAGCCATCAAGCACGCGAAGGCGGCGGGTGTGCCGATCGTGGTTGCGATCAACAAGATCGACAAGCCCGATGCCAGCCCGGACCGCGTCAAGCAGGAACTGGTGGCCGAAGAGGTCGTGCCCGAAGAGTATGGCGGCGACGTGCCGTTCGTGCCGGTGTCGGCCAAGACCGGCGAGGGCATCGATGCGCTGCTCGAGCAGGTGCTGCTGCAGGCCGAAGTGCTGGAACTCAAGGCGCCGGTCGATGCCGCCGCCAAGGGTCTGGTCATCGAAGCCCAGCTCGACAAGGGCCGCGGCCCGGTCGCGACCGTGCTGGTCCAGTCCGGCACGCTCAAGACGGGCGACGTGGTGCTGGCCGGCTCGACGTATGGCCGCGTGCGCGCCATGCTCGACGAGGACGGCAAGCCGATCAAGTCGGCCGGTCCGTCGATCCCGGTGGAAATCCAGGGTCTGACCGAAGTGCCGCAGGCGGGCGACGAGTTCATGGTGATGGCCGACGAGCGCCGTGCGCGCGAAATCGCCACCTACCGTGCCGGCAAGTTCCGCAACACCAAGCTGGCCAAGCAGCAGGCGTCGAACCTGCAGAACATGTTCACCGACCTGTCGGCGGGCGAAGTGCAGACGCTGCGCCTGATCATCAAGGCCGACGTGCAGGGTTCGCAGGAAGCGCTCGCCCAGTCGCTGCTCAAGCTGGCGACCGAAGAGGTCAAGGTCCAGATCGTGTACGCCGGTGTCGGCGGCATCAGCGAGAACGACATCAACCTGGCCATCGCCTCGAAGGCGGTCGTCATCGGCTTCAACGTGCGTGCCGATTCGGGTGCGCGCAAGCTGGCCGAAGGCAATGGCGTGACGCTGAACTACTACAGCATCATCTACGACGCCGTGGATGAGGTGAAGGTGGCGATGTCCGGCATGCTGGCCCCCGAGCGCCGCGAAGAGATCATCGGCCAGGCCGAGATCCGCACGGTTTTCGTGGCTTCGAAAATTGGCACGGTCGCCGGTTCGTACATCACCGCAGGTTCGGTCAACCGCAGCGCGCATTTCCGCCTGCTGCGCGACAACGTGGTGGTCTACACGGGCGAAGTCGACTCGATCAAGCGCATGAAGGACGATGTCCGCGAAGTGCGCGAAGGTTTCGAGTGCGGTATCAAGCTCAAGAACTACAACGACATCAAAGAGGGCGATCAGCTCGAATTCTTTGAAATCAAGGAAATCGCCCGGACGCTGTAAGGCGCCCCAGCGACACCGACGATGCCAAAGCGCAAAGCCGCCGCCCCCAACCGCGCCTTCAAGGTGGCCGATCAGATCCAGCGCGATCTGACGGAACTGATCGCGCGCGAGTTGAAGGACCCGCGCGTGGGCATGGTCACGATCCAGGCGGTCGAGGTCACGCCCGACTACGCGCACGCGAAGATCTACTTCAGCCTCCTCGTGGGCGACCCGGTCGTCACGACAGAGGCGCTGAACCAGGCCGCAGGCTTCCTGCGCAACGGCCTGTTCAAGCGCCTGCAGATCCACACCGTGCCGACGCTGCACTTCCTGTTCGACCGCACCACCGAGCGTGCGGCCGACATGAACGCGCTCATCGCCCAGGCCGTCGCCTCCCGCTCGAAAGAAGAGTAGAGATGAACGCGCCACGCACACGGGTGCAGCGGCGCCCTGTGCATGGGGTGTTGCTGCTCGACAAGCCGCTGGGTCTTTCCAGCAACCAGGCCTTGCAAAAGGCCAAGTGGTTGCTGCGCGGCGAAAAAGCGGGCCACACCGGCACGCTCGATCCGCTCGCGACCGGCGTGCTGCCGCTGTGCTTCGGCGCGGCGACCAAGTTCAGCCAGCTGCACCTCGACGCGGACAAGACCTATGTAGCGACCGCACGGCTCGGCGTGAAAACGTCGACCGGCGACGCCGAGGGTGACGTGATCGCCGAGCGGCCGGTGCAGGTCACGCCCGACGATCTGGCACGTGTGGCGGCGCAGTTCACCGGCCCGATCCGCCAGGTGCCGCCGATGCACAGTGCGTTGAAGAAGGACGGCAAGGCGCTCTACGAATATGCCCGCGAAGGCATCGAGGTCGAGCGGGCGTCGCGCGACGTCGTCATCCATGCACTGCAATTGACCCAGCTGTCGCCCGACACCGTGCGCATCGTCGCGATGGTGAGCAAGGGCACCTACATCCGCACGCTCGGCGAAGACATCGGCGAGGCGCTGGGCTGCGGCGCACATCTCACAACGCTGCGACGCACCGCCACGGGCAACTTCACCGAGGCGGAGTGCGTCACGCTCGAAACGCTCGAAGCGATGCCCGAGGACGAGCGCCTGGCCCGCCTGATGCCGGCCGAGGCGCTGGTCGACGGCCACAGCCGCGTCACGCTGGGCACGGAAGATGCGGCGCGTTTCCTGTCGGGCCTGCGTCGCCGCGGCGCCTGGGCCGACGCGGCCGCGGTTGCCGTCTTCGGCGAAGAGCCCTCGGCCTTCCTGGGCACGGCCCATGTCACGGCCAACGAATTGATCCCGGGGCGCTTGCTGAACCCCATCGAAATCCAGCAAATCCTTTTGAACGCACCAGCGAACGCAACTCTCTGCGAGACCACACCATGAGTACCAAGCAAATCCGCAACATCGCCATCATTGCCCACGTGGACCATGGCAAGACCACGATGGTCGACCAGCTGCTGCGCCAGTCCGGCACCTTCGCCGAGCACGAAAAGGTCGTCGACACCGTGATGGACAACAACGCGATCGAAAAGGAACGCGGCATCACCATTCTGGCGAAGAACTGCGCCGTGACCTGGGAAGGCACGCACATCAACATCGTCGACACCCCCGGCCACGCGGACTTCGGTGGTGAGGTGGAGCGCGCGCTGTCGATGGTCGACGGCGTCGTGCTGCTGATCGACGCGCAAGAAGGCCCGATGCCGCAGACGCGCTTCGTGACGAAGAAGGCGCTGGCGCTCGGCCTGAAGCCGATCCTGGTCGTGAACAAGGTCGACAAGCCGGGCGCCAACCCCGACAAGGTCGTGAACGCCGCGTTCGACCTGTTCGACAAGCTCGGCGCGACCGACGAACAGCTCGACTTCCCCGTGGTGTACGCCTCGGGCATCAACGGCTGGTCGTCGCTGGAAGAGGGCGCAGCCGGCGAGCAGTGGGGCCCCGACATGTCGGCCCTGTTCAACACCATCCTGAAGCACGTGCCGGCCCAGACGGGTGACCCGGCTGCGCCGCTGCAACTGCAGATTTCCGCGCTCGACTTCTCGACCTTCGTCGGCCGCATCGGCGTGGGCCGCATCGGCCAGGGCACCCTGAGGCCCATGCAGGACGTGGTCGTCATGGAAGGCCCGGACGGCAAGGCCATCAAGGGCCGTGTCAATCAGGTGCTGACCTTCCAGGGCTTGGAGCGTGTGCAGTCCACCGAAGCCGGCCCCGGCGAAATCGTGCTGATCAACGGCATTGCCGACCTGAACATCGGCGTGACCGTGACCGACCCGACCAATCCGGCCCCGCTGCCGATGCTCAAGGTTGACGAGCCGACGCTGACCATGAACTTCTGCGTGAACACCAGCCCGCTGGCCGGCCGCGAAGGCAAGTTCGTGACCAGCCGTCAGATCTGGGACCGCCTGCAGAAGGAACTGCAGCACAACGTGGCGCTGCGCGTCGCCGAGACCGACGAAGAAGGCATCTTTGAAGTCATGGGCCGCGGCGAACTGCACCTGACCATCCTGCTGGAAAACATGCGTCGCGAAGGCTATGAAATGGCCGTGTCGAAGCCGCGCGTGGTGATGAAGGACGTGAACGGCGAGAAGCACGAGCCGATCGAGCTGGTCACGGCGGACATCGAAGAAGCACACCAAGGTGGCGTGATGCAGGCCCTGGGCGAGCGCAAGGGTGTACTGGTCAACATGGAACCGGACGGCCGCGGCCGTGTCCGCCTCGAGTACCGGATTCCGGCGCGTGGCCTGATCGGCTTCACGAACGAATTCTTGAATCTGACGCGCGGCTCGGGCCTGATCAGCAACATCTTCGACAGCTACGAACCGCACACGGGCGATATCGGCGGCCGCAAGAACGGCGTGCTGATCTCGATGGACGACGGTGAAATCTTCACCTACGCCCTGGGCAAGCTCGACGACCGTGGCCGCATGTTCGTCAAGGCGAACGATCCGGTGTACGAAGGCATGATCGTCGGCATCCACAGCCGCGACAACGACCTGGTGGTGAACGCCACGCGGACCAAGCAGCTGACGAACTTCCGCGTGTCCGGCAAGGAAGACGCGATCAAGATCACGCCGCCGATCGAACTCACGCTGGAATATGGCGTGGAATTCATCGAGGACGACGAACTGGTCGAAATCACGCCGAAGAGCGTGCGCCTGCGCAAACGTTTCCTGAAGGAAAACGAGCGCAAGCGCGCCGGCCGCTGAGCGTTCCTGGGGCGGCCTTGAGGCTGACCCACGGTCGCGCGGTCGGGATGATGGTCGGCGTGACCCTGCTGTGGGCCACGGCCGGCGTCGTCACGCGCCATCTCGAAGGTGCACGCAGCTTCGAGGTGACCTTCTGGCGTAGCGCGTTCACTGCGCTGGCGCTGCTCGTCATCCTGCCGGTCTGGCAGGGCCGCGCCGTGTTCACCAAGATCCGCCACGGCGGGCGGGCGCTCTGGATCTCCGGCGTCTGCTGGAGCGTGATGTTCACGGCCTTCATGGTGGCGCTCACGCTGACCAGCACCGCCAATGTGCTGGTCACGCTGGCCATCGGGCCGCTGCTGACCGCCCTGGCCGCACGCCTCTTCATCGGCCACCGCCTGCCGCTTCGCACCTGGCTCGCCATCGCGGCAGCCGGCGTCGGCATCGGCTGGATGTACGGCACGCAGTTGGGGCAGGGCCAATGGCTCGGCACGCTGGTCGCGCTGTGCGTTCCCATCGCGGCCGCGGCCAACTGGACGTCGGTGCAGCACGCCAATGCGCAAGGTCAGCGCATCGACCTCGTGCCCGCGGTGCTGATCGGTGCCGTGCTGTCTTCGCTGCTCACCTTGCCGCTGGCCTGGCCGCTCGAGGCCACGGGCCGCGACCTGACGCTGCTGGGCTTCCTCGGCGTGTTCCAGCTGGCGATTCCGTGCGTGATGTCGGTGCTGTGCGCCCGGGTGCTCAGTGCGCCCGAGGTGTCGCTGCTGGCGCTGCTGGAAGTCATCTTCGGCATCACGCTGGCCTGGATCGGCGCGGGCGAGGTGCCGGGTGCGACGGTGCTGACCGGCGGCGCGATCGTGGTGGGTGCGCTGCTCGTCAACGAACTGCTCGCAGTGCGGGCGCGTCGCGTAGGCTGAGGGTCCGTCGAGCCCCAACGAAAAAGCCGGCTCGTGCCGGCTTTTTCGTTGGGGCTCGGACGCGATCAGGGACGCGCGATCTTCCAGGCGCCGCCGACGCCATCGCCCGTGCGGTCGCCCACCTTGGTGTCCTTGACCCAGTAGTAGAGCGGTGCGCCCTTGTAGGCCCACTGCTTCTTGCCGTCGTCGCGCATGACCACGCTGTAGTCGCCCATCGGCTTGGCAGCGTCCGGGGCGACCAGGGCCGGCCAGTTGGTGATGCATTGGCCGTTGCAGACCGACTTGCCGCTGCCCACGGTGTCGCGGCTGAAGGTGTAGAGCGTCATGCCGTTCGGACCGACGAGCACGCCGTCGGCCGTGCGCGTCGGGGTGTCGGGCATCGATGCGGTCTTGTTCATCATGCCGCAGCCGGACAGCAGGGCGATGGCGAGGATGGAAGTGCTGAGCAGTTTCATGAAGCGTTCTCCTTCGGTTAAAAAACTTTGAATGACTTGTATGACGGGGTGATTGGGCAGAGGTTCAGAGCTGACGGTATACCAGCGTGGCGAGCCGCAACAATGCATCGCGTGGGAGTTTTCCGGCCAGGGCATACCCAAAGCCGCGGTCAACCCAGTAAAAGCTGGGCACCGGCCCGTCGCTGGAAAAGCGGAAGGCCGACTCGCCGGCCTGCGTGGATTCTGCCGGCGTCTTGAGTTCGCCCAGGTAGAGCGTCACCCGTTGCCCGGCGCGATCTTCGAACATGAACTGTGCACGCGCGCCCGCATCGCCGGGCAGCAGCCGCCCGCCCACCAGCGTGTAGCCCTCGGCCGACAGATCGGGCGTCTTCAGCGGCTTGTCGAGCCGACGCGAGAGCCACTGCACCAGATGCTGTTCCTCCGCCGCCGCCACTTCGACCGGATGGCGCTTCTCGGGCGCATACACCGCATGCGCGACGGATGCCGCATGCACGAACTCGCGCGCAGCAGGTGCGCGGGCCAGTTGCCTCGCGCCACTGGCCGATGTCCATTGCACGTTGGCCAGCCAGCCGGCGCCGAAGGCGATCAGCACGGCGGCGGCCAAGCCGCCCCAGCGCGTCCATTGCGCCTGGCGTGCAACGTGGCGATCGGCCTGGCCGGCGGCAGCAAGCAGCGCCGGCGGGACGGGCGCCTCGAGGACGTCGCGGTGCAGTTGGCGCAAGGCCGCGCGCTGCGCTTCCCAGTCGGGCAGATCGTCGTCGGGCGGGGCAGGGTGGTTCATGGCGTGGCGGCGCTCATTTCAGTCGACGCAGGGCCGGGCGCTCGTCGGTCGATGCCGCGCCGTCCATCAGCGCATGCAGGCGGGCGCGGGCACGGGAGAGCCGCGACATCACGGTGCCCACCGGAATCGTCAGGATGCGTGCGACCTCGGCATACGACAGGTCTTCGAGCGCCACCAACAGCAGCACGGCACGCTGGTCTTCGGGCAGCAGGAGCAGGCAGCGCTGCAGGTCGAGCGTGCGGTCGAGGCCGGTGTCGCTGCCGCGCAGTTCGTGCCCGATGTCGTCGATGTCGACCACCGCGCGCGGTGGTGCGCGACGCACCTGGTTGGCGAAGACGTTGTGCATCAGCGTGAAGAGCCAGGCCCGAAGATCGGTGCCGACGGCCCAGAGTCGCCACTTGACGCAGGCGCGCTCCAGGGTGTCCTGCACCAGATCGTCGGCGGCCCAGGCGTCGCCCGTGAGCGCCCGCGCGTAGCGGCGCAGGCTGGGGATCTGGGCGACGAGCGGGCGGGTGTCCATGGCGTATCTGCTGCACGAACACGCCAGCGGGGCCGTTTATTCCCCTACGCCGGAAAAAAAGCTCAAGCGCGCAGCACCCGCGTCTTGATCCGCTGCGCCGGGTTGCCGGCGTAGACGCCCCAGGGCTCGAGCGATTTGAAGGCCACGCCGCGCGCACCGAGCACCGCGCCTTCACCGACCACGACGCCGGGCCCGACGAAGGCTTCGGCCGCGATCCAGGCCTTCGCCTCGATGGTGATCGGCCGGGTGGTGAGCTGGAACACCGGCGACGTGATGTCGTGCGTGCCGGCGCAGAGGTACGCGCCCTGTGCCACGAGCGCGCCGGGGCCGAGGTGGATGGGCGCCATGTTGTAGCAATGCACGCGCGGCCCAAGCACCGCGTGGTCGCCCATGTGCAGATGGGGCGGATACCAGACACGTGCGCTGCCACGCACATCGGTGCCGGCGCCGAGCTTGGCCCCGAACAGCTTCAGCAGCAAGCGCCGCCACGGCTTGAGGGGCGGCGGCGTCCAGGAGGCCAATAGCAGCCATGTCAGGTTCCAGATGCCGCGCAGCACGCGGTTGGACAGCGAGAAACTGGGGCCGCCTGCGCTCGGGTTGGAGCGACTGGCATCAAGCGGTTGAAGCGCCATCGGTGGTGGGTCCTGTCAGCGGTTACGACTCTTCATGGCGCGTTCGACCTCGCGCTTGCCTTCACGGTCCTTGATGGTATCGCGCTTGTCGTGTTCGGCCTTGCCCTTCGCGAGCGCGATCTCGCACTTCACCTTGCCGGCCTTCCAGTGCAGGTTGAGCGGTACCAGCGTGTAGCCCTTCTGCTCGATCTTGCCGGTGAGGCGACGGATCTGTTCCTTGTGCAGCAGCAACTTCTTGGTGCGGATCGAATCCGGCGTGGTGTGGGTCGACGCGCTGCGCAGGGGGTTGATCTGCAGGCCCACGACGAACATCTCG
>CALRYR010000075.1:0-11737 GCA_943372425.1 Variovorax sp. YR752
CGCAGCCACGGCGGCCCGCGCGATGCCGAGGGCGTGTCCCTGGTCTGTGTGCCCGCCGACGCGCCGGGCCTGCGCCTGCGCGCCTATCCGCTGCGCGACGGCTTGCAGGCTGCCGAACTGCAATTCGACGCCGTGCGCCTGCCGCCCGATGCGCTGCTGGGCGTCGCGGGCGACGCGATGCCGGCCATCGAAGCGGTGCTCGACGAGGCCACGCTGGCGGTCTGTGCCGAGGCCGTGGGCGTGCTGCGCCGCCTGCAGGGCGACACGCTTGAATACGTGCGTCAACGCCGGCAGTTCGGCGTGACGATCGCCGGCTTCCAGGCACTGCAGCATCGGCTGGCCGACATGCACCTGGCACTGGCGCAGGCCGAAGCCCTCACCGCCGCCGTGGGCGACCGGTTCGCTGCGGGCGCGATGTCGCCCACCGAACGCGCACGCGCCGTGTCGTCCGCCAAGGTGGCCGCGAGCCAAGCCTGCCGGGTCGTGGGGCAGGGCGCGGTGCAACTGCACGGCGGCATGGGCATGACCGAGGAGCTGGCCGTCGGCCACTGCTTCCGGCGCGCCACGCTGATCGAGGGCCTGTTCGGCCCGGCGTCGTGGCACCTGCGTCGGGTGGCGCGGTTGTCTGCGGGCATGGTGAAGTCCTGATGGGGGCGCAGGGCGCGGCGCCCGAACTTCGTCCTTTCGGACGATGCCGTTCTCGCCGCATGCGCGCCAAGATGCCATGAGACAACAGGCGGCCGCGCGGGCCGCCCCAGGAGACACACGATGGCGGGTCCACTGCAGGGGCTGAAGGTGATCGAGATGGCGGGCATCGGGCCGGGGCCGTTCTGCGCCATGCTCTTCGCCGACATGGGGGCCGACGTCGTGCGCATCGCGCGCCCCGGGACGTCGGCCGATCCGCACGACATCCTGGCGCGCGGACGCAGCACGCTGCAGGTCGATCTGCGCGCCCCCGGCGCCGCGCAGCCGGTGCTCGACGCGATCGCGTGCGCCGACGTGCTCATCGAAGGCTTCCGCCCCGGCGTGATGGAGCGGCTGGGCCTCGGGCCGGGCGAATGCCATGCGCGCAACCCGCGCCTGGTCTACGGCCGCATGACCGGCTGGGGCCAGCATGGACCGCTCGCGCATGCCGCGGGGCATGACATCAACTACGTCGCCATCAGCGGTGCGCTGCACGCCATCGGCCGTGCCGGCGATGCACCGGTGCCGCCGCTGAACTACGTCGGCGACTTCGGTGGCGGTGCGATGCTGCTGGCCTTCGGCATCCTGGCCGCGCTGCACGAGGCGCAGCGGTCGGGCCGAGGCCAGGTCATCGACGCGGCCATGACCGACGGCGCGGCGTTGTTGTCGGCCATGATGTACGGCTTCAAGTCGGCCGGGCAATGGAACAACCAGCGCGGCGAGAACCTGCTCGACGGCGCAGCGCACTTCTACGACACCTACGCCTGTGCCGACGGCAAGTACGTCGCGGTCGGCGCCATCGAGCCGCAGTTCTATGCGCTGCTGCGCGAGCACTGCGGCATCGCCGACGACCCCGCCTTCGACGCGCAGATGGATGCCGCGCGCTGGCCGCTGCTCAAGCTGCGGCTGGCCGACGTCTTCCGCACCCGCACGCGCGACGCCTGGTGCGCGCTGCTCGAAGGCACCGACGCCTGCTTCGCGCCCGTGCTCGACTGGGACGAAGCGCCCGAACATCCGCACAACGTGGCGCGCGGCACCTTCGTCGACGTGGGCGGCGTGGTGCAGCCCGCGCCCGCGCCGCGCTTCAGCCGCACCGCGCCGGTGGTGCCGCCGGCCGTGGCCCGCGACGATGGCGCCACGGTACTGCAGCGCTGGGGCGTGCCGGCCGATGCCGTCGCGCCGCTGGACTCGGGCGCCGCGGCCCGCTGAGATCAGGAATAAAGGAAAGACCATGCCCATCGACTTCAGCCGCTCCTGGAGCAACGAAGACCTCACGCTCTACCGCGACAACGTGGTGCGCTTCATCGAGACCGAGATGCTGCCGCACGACGCCGCGGCGCGCGAGCGCGGCCATGTCGGGCACGAACTTTGGCGCCGCGCGGGCGCGCTCGGCATGCTGTGCACCGACATCCCCGAGGCGTACGGTGGCGGCGGCGGCGATTTCCGCCACGAGGCCGTGATCTACGAGGAGATGTCGCGGCGCGCGCTCACCGGCATGAGCAACAGCGTGCACAGCATCGTGGCGCACTACTTCCTCAACCACGGCACCGAGGCGCAGAAGCGGCACTACCTGCCGCGCATGGCGCGCGGCGAACTGGTGGGCGCCATCGCCATGACGGAGCCAGGCGCCGGCTCCGACCTGCAGGCGGTGCGCACCCGCGCCGAGAAGCGGGGAGATGGCTACGTCATCGACGGCGCCAAGACCTTCATCACCAACGGCTTCCTGGCGGGCGTGGTGCTGGTGGTCGCCAAGACCGACCCGGCGCAGGGCGCGCGCGGTACCTCGATCTTCATCGTCGAGACGCAGGGCTGTGAAGGCTTCCGCGTCGGCCGCGTGCTCGACAAGATCGGCCTGAAGGCACAGGACACCTCCGAGCTGTTCTTCGACGGCGTGAAGGTGCCGGCCGACGCCCTGCTGGGCGGCGCCGAGGGCCAGGGCTTCTTCCAGCTGATGGGCGACCTGCCCTACGAGCGCCTCATCATCGGCGTGACCGCGCTCGCCACCATGGAAGGCGCCTACCAGGCCACGCTCGACTACGTGCGCGACCGGCGCGCCTTCGGTAAACCCATCGCCGAGTTCCAGAACACCAAGTTCAAGCTCGCGGAGATCGCCACCCAGATCAAGGTGGGCCGGGCCTTCATCGACCGCTGCGTCGAAGACCTGGTCGCCGGCACGCTCGACACCGTGACCGCCTCGATGGCCAAGCTCTGGGGCTCCGAGACGCAGGGCCGCGTGATCGACGAATGCCTGCAGCTCTTCGGTGGTTACGGCTACATGAACGAATACATGGTGGCCCGCATGTACGCCGATTCGCGTATTCAGCGCATCTACGGCGGCACCAACGAGATCATGAAAGAAGTCATCTCTCGGGGGCTCTGACGATGGACGTCCTGCAGATCGAGGAGAAGGGCGCCGTCGCCTGGGTCACGATGAACCGGCCCGAGCGGCTCAACGCCATGGACTCGGCGCTGGTGCGTGCGCTGCGCGAATACTTCGAGGGCCTCGACGCCCGCAGCGCCGCGCGCGTGGTCGTGCTGCGCGGCGCGGGCCGCGCCTTCTGCGCGGGGCTCGACATCAAGGCGCAGGTTGCCGGCGCCGGCGATCGTCGCGGCGTCGAGGACATGCTCGCGCAGCAAAAGGGCATCCGCGACATCATGCTGGCGATGCGCCGCTGCCCGCAGCCGATCGTGAGCGTCGTGCAGGGGGCGGCCAGTGGCGGTGGCTTTGCGCTGGCGCTGGCGTCGGACGTGCGGCTCGCCACCCCCGACGCGCGCATGAACGCGGCGTTCATCCGCATCGGCCTCTCGGCCTGCGACGTGGGCGTGAGCTATTTCCTGCCGCGCATGGTGGGCAGTTCGGTCGCGGCCGAATACCTGCTCACCGGCCGCTTCATGGATGCGCAGCGGGCCTACGCGCTCGGGCTCGTCAGCCGCGTCGCGCCCTTGCCCGAACTCGTCGAGGAAGCGCAGGCCATGGCCGACGACATGCTGCATGCCACGCCCGTCGCCCTGCGCCTGACCAAGGACGCCCTGGGCTTCGCAGTCGACGCCGGCAGCATGGAAGCGGTGATCGCGATGGAAGACCGCAACCAGGTGCTCTGCACGCAGACCGCCGATTTCCACGAAGGCATGGCGGCCTTCCTGGAGAAGCGCATACCCGGTTATGTCGCCGACCCGGCTTCTTACTCCCAAGGACATTCATGACACTCGACGACCTCATGTACAGGCCCGGCCTGCTGGCCGGCAAGCGCTACCTCGTGACCGGTGGCGGCAGCGGCCTCGGCCGCGTGATGAGCGAGGCGCTGCTGCTGCTCGGCGCCACCGTCTACATCTGCGGCCGCCGAGCCGCGGTGGTCGAACAGACGGCCGCGGAACTGATGGCCGCGCATGGCGGCCGTGTCGTGGCCCACGCCTGCGACATCCGGCAGGAGACGCAGATCGGCGAGCTGCTCGACGCCATCTGGGCCGACGGCGGCGCGCTCGACGGGCTGGTCAACAACGCCGCGGGCAATTTCGTGAGCCGCACCGAGGACCTGTCGCCGCGCGCCTTCGACGCCATCGCCAGCATCGTGTTCCGCGGCAGTTTCTGCATGACGCTCGATTGCGGCAAGCGCTGGCTGGCCGAAGGAAAGCCGGCGTCCGTGGTGTCGATCCTCACCACCTGGGTCTGGAACGGCTCGCCGTTCACCGTGCCTTCGGCCATGTCCAAGGCCGGCCTCCATGCGATGACGCAGTCGCTCGCCGTCGAATGGGCCGGCCGCGGGATCCGCTTCAACGCCATCGCACCCGGCCTGTTCCCGACCGAAGGTATGAGTGCGCGGCTCAACCCCCAGGGCGGCGAGCACAAGGCCGACCGCAACCCGATGGACCGCAACGGCCGCATGCCGGAGCTGGCCAACCTCGTGGCCTACCTGCTCGCGCCCGGCTCCGAGTACGTCAACGGCCAGACCATCGCCATCGACGGCGGGCAGTTCCAGGCCACCGGCGGCAACTTCTCGGGCCTGGCGGCCTGGAGCGACGACGACTGGCGCCGTGCGCGTGAGAACATCGCCGGCCAGGATGCCAAAGACCGGAGACACCGCCATGCCGCAGATTGAGACCTTCCACGACCGCGTGACCGTGCAACTTGCCGACGACGGCGTCGCCGACGTGCGGCTGTCACGCCCCGAAAAGATGAACGCCATCGACGCCGGGATGTTCGCCGGCATCGTGGCGGCCGGCGAGAGCCTGCACGCGCGCCGCGGCCTGCGCGCCGTGGTGTTGCACGGCGAGGGCCGCGCCTTCTGCGCCGGCCTCGACATGGCCAGCTTCAACCGCATGAGCGAAGGCGGGGTCGTCGCCGACGGCCTGGTCGACCTGCTGCCGCGCACCTACGGGATCGCGAACCTCGCGCAGCAGGTGGCCTGGCTCTGGCGCGAACTGCCGGTGCCGGTCATCGCCGCCGTGCACGGCGTGGCGTATGGGGGCGGCCTGCAGATCGCGCTGGGCGCCGACGTGCGCTACCTCGCCGCGGACACGCGCATGTCGGTGATGGAACTGCAGTGGGGCCTGGTGCCCGACATGGCGGGCATCCCGCTGATGCGCGAGTTGCTGCGTGCCGACATCGCCCGCGAGTTGGTGTTCAGCGCGCGCGTCGTCGATGCCGACGAAGCCTGCCGCATCGGCCTGGGCACGCGCGTGTGTGCCGACCCGCTGGCCGATGCGCTGGCGCTGGCACGCGGCATCGCGGCGCGCAACCCCGATGCGGTGCGCGGCGCCAAGCGGCTGCTGAACCAGTCGCACGACGGCGACGCCGCCTCGCTGCTGATGGCGGAATCGATCGAGCAGCAAGCGCTCATCGGCAGCCCGAACCAGCGCGAGGCCGTGCGGGCCGGCATGGAGAAACGCGCCGGGCGCTTCGAGGACAGCGCGCCCCGTTGAGCTGTACTGCAGCAGGCCGTCGGGCTGTCGGAGGGCTTGCAGGGCCGCACGGCTTCGTCCGACGCCTCCGGCGTGGAGCGGCCGTTAGCTTGCAGGCAACTTCCCGGAGCTGCCATGAAACGATCCCTGTCCCGCCATCTCGCCAAGCCGCCCGTCCTGCTGGCCGCCGCCTTCGCCGCGGTGCTTCTCGTCGCCGGTTGTGCGACGTCGTCCAATACCACCACGATCCGGCCGGTGCCGCAGGTCGACCTGCAGCGCTTCATGGGCGACTGGTACGTCATCGGCAACATCCCCACGCGGCCCGAGCGCAATGCATTCAACGCGGTCGAGTCGTACACGCTGCAGCCCGACGGCACGATCGCCACGCGCTTCCGGTATCGCGAAGGTGCTTTCGACGGCGAGCTCAAGACGATGAACCCGGTTGGCACCGTGGTGCCCGGCACCAACAACGCGGTCTGGGGCATGCAGTTCATCTGGCCGATCAAGGCCGAATACGTGATCGTCGACATCGACAGGGATTACCAGCTGACCATCATCGGCCGCAGCGACCGCGACTACGCCTGGATCATGGCGCGCACGCCGAAGATCCCCGAGACGTCCTACCAGACGGCGGTGGCGCGCCTGAAGGAGCTCGGCTATTCCGTCGACAACCTCCGCCGGGTGCCGCAGCGCTGGCCGGAGGCGCCGGCGACGGGCACCAACCCGTAACCGAGCGGATCAGCGGATCACGCCCAGCCTGCGCGCGATGGCGACCGCCTGCGTGCGGCTCTTCGCGTCGAGCTTCATGTTGATGTTGCGCAGGTGCGTGCGCACCGTGCTGTCCGACACGAACAGCTTCTCGGCCATCGCGTTGTTCGAGTAACCCTCGGCCAGCAGCTGCAGCACGCGGATTTCCTTGCGGGTGAGAGGTTCGCGGTCACCGGCCGCCTCGCCCGCAGCCGCCTCGGCATCGGGCGCCACCATCGGGCCGAGCACCTGCAGCAGCCGCTGTAGGTACTCGGCAAGGATCGGGTCGCTGCGCCCGCCCTGCGATGCGCACTCGTGCGCGGCTGCGGCATAACGCTGCACCAGTGTGCCCACCGCCGGGCCTTCGTCGAGGATGAGCCGCATGAAGCCTTCCTGGCTTGCGGTCTGCAGGACGGTGCCGATCGCGTCGAGGGCGGCGGCGAGGTCGCCCGCCTGCTGCAGCGCGAGCGCGCGCAGCACGCGCAGCTTGAGCGCCCGCCGGTTGCGCGCGGCCGCGGTGGCGCGATGCAGTTCGGCATCGAGCACCGCCAGCGCGGCGCGTGCGTCGCCGAAGAAGATCTCCCATCGGGCCTTGGCCAGCGCGAGGTAGTCGAGGTCGTGCGCCGGCAGGCGCTGGCGGCGTTCGCGTTCCCACAGTGCCGGGTCGTCGGCGCGGGCGAGTTCGTCGCGCGAGGCCGGGCCGTTGCCCTGCAGCAGCAGCATGCGCGAGCGCTCCAGCTTGGCGCCGGCCACCACGCGCGGCAGCTGCCGGTGATGGCCCAGGTACTCGAGCTCCGTCAGCGCCTGGAACGCCGCGTCGATGTCGCCGGTGTGGAAGGCGATGCGCGAGCGCATCACGTGGCTCAGGATCATGTGGTCGGGCAGGCCCACGTCGCGTGCCAGCGGCAGGTACACGTTGAGCAGGTGGTCGGCCTGCGTCAGCTGGTTGGCCTCGTAGACGACGCCAGCGTACAGCACACCGGCCCAGGCGTTGCCATGGCTGTGGTTGTACGAGACCGCATGCGTGGAGTCGACTGCCATCCGGAAGCGTGCGGTGGCCTGCCGCAGGCGCCCGCCCTGCAGGTCGAGCATGCCTTCGAGCGACTCGGTGTACATGCGGTTGAAGGTGCTGTTGCCCTGCTTGCTGCGCGCCGCGTCGAGCAGCCGCTGCGATTCGTGCTGGTCGCCCACCACCGAGATGATGTTGGCCATGGCGTTGAGCAGCGCGCTGTCCGCGAAGGGCAGGCCGGTGGGCAGCCGGGCCAGGCTCTGCCGCCCGGCCTCGTAGGCGTCGTCGTAGCGGTCCTGCATGGCCCACAGCAGGGGGTAGAGCGTGTGGGCGCTGGCGCGCACCTCGGGGATACCGCTCTCGGCGCAGCCCGAGGCCTCGAGTTTCTGCATCGCGTCCCACGGGCCGTAGGTGAAGCAGGCGGCCCACAGCGCGATCAGCTGCAGCACGGGGTGGGCGCGCAACTGGTGCTCGGGGATGGCCGAGAACCAGCGCGACAGCATGCGCATGCGGCCCTCGTCGAGGAACTGCTCGGCGAAGCTGTCGAGCAGCGTCAGCGCATGCGGATGGTCGCCGCCCTCGATCGCATGGTCGATGGCCGGCACCGGACGGCCTTGCGATTCGTACCAGCCCGAGGCCGCCAGGTGCAGCCGCGCGAGCTCGTCGGGCTGCTCGCGCGCCAGCCGCGCACGGAGGAAGTCGCCGAACAGGCTGTGGTAGCGCCAGGCCGGTGCATCGCCGGCGACCGGCGTGAGGAACAGGTTCGACGCGGCCAGTTGCTCGAGGATGGCGGCGCTGTCGCCGCGCGGGTTGAGGGCCTGGCACACCGACACGTCGAGCTGCCGCAGGATGCTGGTGCGCATGAGGAAATCGCGCACCTCGCGCGGCTGGTGCGCGAGCACGTCCTCGGCCAGGTAGTCGGCCACCGCCTGGTCCGAGCCGGAGAAGCGCTCGACGAAGCCGGTGTCGACCCCGTGCCGCTGCAGCGCCATCGACGCGAGCCAGAGCGCGGCCACCCAGCCTTCGGTCTTGCGATGCAGCTGCGACAGCAGGTGGACGGGCACTGTCTGCCCCGACTGCGCCAGGCGCAGGCCGAAGAAGGCGCCGGTCTCGTCGAGGCTGAAGCGCAGCCGGTCGGTGTCGATCTCCTCGAGCTGGCCGCGCGCGCGCAACCGTCCCATGCCGAGGTCGGGCAGGCTGCGCGAGCCGATCACGATCCGTCCGCGCCGCGGCAGCTTGTCGATCACCTCGCGCACCAGGCCCAGCACCGCGGGTTCCTGTACCACCTCGAAGTCGTCGAGGAAGAGCGCGAAGGGCGAGTCGTAGGCGGCCAGCGCCGCGACGGCATCGAAGGGCGCGGCGGCATGCGGCGCTTCGACGCCGAGCCGCTGCACCGCCTCGCCGAGGCAATTGAGGAATCGCGACACGTCGTTGTCGGCGCGGTCGAGCGTGAGCCATGCGGTGGCGATGCCCTCCGCTTCCATCCGCTGACGGCTCTGCGCCATGGCCGTGGTCTTGCCGAAGCCCGCCGGCGCACGCACCAGCACCAACTTCACGGCGGCGGCCGCCACCTGCTCGCTGATGGCGGTGCGCAGCACCTGTGTCGCGACGAAAGCGGGCGGGTTGAGCTTGGTGTCGAGGACGGGGGAGGAGGTCGGGGACATCGGCGAGGAACAGGGAGCGGGATGCAGGCCGGCAGGGCGGTTCGGAGCCGCGGATTCCGTCGTTTCCGACGATGGCGGCGCGCGATTCTGCTTCCTAAACTGGCCCCAGACAAACTGATTTACCCCCTGTGGCGGCGAGCCTGCCGCCGGGGTGCTGCACGCCCATGACCGACGTCTTCATCTACGACCACGTGCGCACGCCGCGCGGCAAGGGCCGGCCCGACGGCGCGCTGCATCCGGTCACGCCGGTGCAGCTCGCGGCGCAGGTGCTCCAGGCCCTGCGCGAGCGCAACGCACTCGACCCGGCGCAGATCGAGGACGTGGGCCTGGGCGTGGTCATGCCGGTGGGCGAGCAGGGGGCCGACATCACGCGCGTGGCGCTGCTGACCGCGGGCTACGGCGACAGCGTGGCGGGCTACCAGCTCAACCGCTTCTGCACATCCGCGCTCGACACGCTCAAGCTGGGTTTCGGGCTGGTCGCCTCGGGCCAGGCCGACGCGGTCATCGGCGGCGGCGTCGAGTCGATGTCGCGCGTGCCGATCGGCAGCGACGGCGGTGCGGTCTACACCGACCCGGCCGTCGGCCGGCGCTATCCGTACATCCCGAACGGCGTGGCGGCCGACCTGATGGCGATGCTCGACGGCGTGAGCCGCGACGAGGTCGACGCCTACGCGGTCGAGAGCCAGCGGCGTGCCGCGGCCGCGCAGGCCGAGGGCCTCTTCGACGGCTCGCTGGTGCCGGTGCGCGATGTGCTGGGCGAGGTCGTGCTGGCGCGCGACGAGGCCAACCGCCCCGGCACGACGATGGCCGATCTCGCGCGGCTCAAGCCGGCCTTCGCGGCGATGGGCGAGCTGGGCTTCGACGCCATCCTGCTGGAGCGCTATCCGCAGCTCGCGCGCATCGAGCACATCCACACCGGCGGCAATTCGAGCGGCATCGTCGACGGGGCCTGCGCGGTGCTGCTGGGCAACCGCGCTTACGGCGAGCGCAACGGCCTGCGGCCACGCGCGCGCATCGTCGCGACGGCGTCGTGCGCCGACGAGCCACTGCTGAGCCTCGGCGGCCCGCTGCCCGCGACGCAGCGCGTGCTGGCGCGCTGCGGCATGGCGATCGGCGACATCGACCTGTTCGAGGTCAACGAGGCCTTCTCGGTGGTGCCGATGCGCTATGCGCGCCACTTCGACATCGACCCGGCACGCATCAACGCCAACGGCGGTGCCATCGCGCTCGGCCATCCGCTGGGCGCGACCGGCGCCATCCTCACCGGCACGCTGCTGGACGAACTGGAGCGACGCGGCGCAAGCACCGGCCTCGTCACGCTGTGTGCCGCGGCCGGCCAGGCGACCGCACTCGTCATCGAACGCACCTGAGCCGAGCACTTCTGCCATGACCCACAACATCCGCTTCGAGGTCGACGCCGACGGCGTCGCGCTCCTCACCATCGACGTGCCCGGCCGGCCGATGAACGTGTTCACGCCCGCCTTCACGGCGGACCTGCTGGAGGCGGCGGCGCAGATCCGGCAGCGCGACGACGTGCGCGGCGCCGTCATCGTCTCCGGCAAATCCACGGGCTTCATGGCCGGCGCGGACCTCAAGGATTTCGTCGGCGTGCATGCGCAGGGCCCGAGCGCCGCGCAGGCGGCCGAGGCGGTGGCGCCCGGTGCGCAGGCGCTGCGTGCGCTGGAGCGCTGCGGCAAGCCGGTCGCTGCGGCCATCAACGGGCTGGCGCTCGGCGGCGGCTACGAGCTGTGCCTGGCCTGCCACCACCGCGTGCTGCTCGATGAACCGCGCGCCGTGGTCGGCCTGCCGGAAGTCACCGTGGGGCTGCTGCCCGGCGGCGGCGGTACGCAGCGGCTGCCCCGGCTCATCGGCATTGCGCAGGCGCTGCCATTGCTGCTGACCGGCCGTCATGTTGCGCCGGCCGAGGCGCTGTCGCTCGGGCTGGTCGACGAACTCGCGTCGGCCGAGGGGCTGGTCGGCGCGGCGCGGCGCTGGGTGCTCGCGCATCCCGGCGCGCAGCAGCCGTGGGACGTCAAGGGCTTCCAGGTGCCGGGCGGCAGCGGGGCGCTGGCGCCGCACGCGGGCCGCAGTTTCGGCAGCACGCTGGCCCAGGTGCGGCGCGACACGCAGGACAACCATCCGGCGCCGCTCGCCATCCTCTCGGCGGTGTACGAAGGCACGCAGTTGCCGATCGATCTCGGGCTGCGCATCGAGGCGCAGTACTTCGGCCCGCTGCTCGCTGGCCCCGTGGCGCGCAACCTGATGCGCACGATGTTCGTGAACCGCGGCGCGGCCCGCAAGGCTGGCGGCGGGACCATTGCCGAGAACGGGGCCTACGTGCATCGGCTGCAGCAGGCGTACCGCGACGAAGGCCTGGCGCTGCTGCGCGAGGGTGTGCCGTCAGCACTGATCGCCAACGCCGCACGGCAGGCCGGCCTGGCCGCGAGCCCCCTGGGTGCCGATGCGCCGGCGACGACGCTGGTGCGTGTTCCGTCCTCGCTGCCGACGGCACGGGCGGTCGGCGAGCGGCTGCTCGGCACGCAGGCGCTGGAGGCGGTGCGCTGCCTGCAGGAGGGCGTCGTGGCCGATGCCGCCGAGGCCGACCTCTGCGCGGTGCTGAACGCCGGCTATCCGAGCTGGACCGGTGGTCCGCTGTCGTACATCGAGACCGTCGGCCTGGCGGCCTTCGTCGCACGGTGCGATGCGCTGGGCGAGCGCTTCGCCGTGCCGGGCC
>CALRYR010000076.1:0-11725 GCA_943372425.1 Variovorax sp. YR752
AGGCGATCAGCGCCCGGAGGCGCAGGGCAGGACGAAGCATCGGTAACCCCTTCATTGAGCAGGCCGGATCGGCAGATGGCGGCGCCGACTTGCGCCAGAGCGATTTCGGAACGTTCGAGCGAGGGCTCGTCGCGCGTGCAGGCGACGACCAGGATGCGGCGCGGGCTCGACGCGGTGGCCTGCGTGCGGATGAGCCCGCCGTCGCAGATGCGGCCGCGCTGCGTGCCGGTCTTCTGCGCGAAGCGCACGTCCTTCGGCAGGCCCATCTGAATGCGGCGCTTGCCGGTGACGACGCGCTCCATCATCGCCAGCAGGTAGCCGGTGTAGGTGGGCCGCAGCGCCTTGCCGTCGACAAGCGCCTCCAGCAGTTCGCCGTAGGCCTCGAGCGGCGCGGCGTTCAGCCCGCTGGCGTAGTAAGCGGCGTAGGCGGCATCGATGCTGGGTAGGCGGAACTCCGCGACGGGCGTGCCCGTCAGGTGCGACAGCAGCCTGAGCCGCTCCGCATCGTTCGCCTGGCGGCGCAGCATCAGCCAGTCGCGCCCTTCGATCCGCTCCGCGCGCGGCGTGAGTTGCCCGTAGATGGCTCGGCGCACGTCAGACAGGCTGGTGATTCGGCCGAACTTGCCGGGCACCAGCGACTCGACCACCGCATTCACTTCGGCGATGCCCACCAGATCGATCAGCATGTCGCTCGCCGTGTTGTCGCTGTAGAGGATCATCTGCTCCAGCAGCGCGCGAATGCGCACCGACGCGCCGACCGGCTTGCGGTTGGTGCTCCCCGCACCATCGACATAGTCCGACGCGCGAAGCGTCACCGGCGTGTCGAGCGTGAAGTCGCCGCGCTCCACACCGCGCAGCACCGCAATGGCGACCGGCACCTTGACCATGGAGGCGAGGTACCAGCGTTGCGTGGACTTGTGCGACACGGTCTCTCCCGTGTCGAGGTCGCGCACATAGACGCCGATGCGGGCCGAATGGTCGGCATCGATCTGCGAGAGCGAAGCAGACAGGCGCGTCGCCCATGGCGAAGGCATCGATGTCTGCGCCATGCCGATGCCGTGGAGGCCCAACGACAGCACGGCGGCGACGGTCAGCCGGCGGCGGGGAAAAAGGGTCTGCAGGATGGAAGTCACTGCGTGACCTTGCCGCAAAACGGCGACGGGTCACCGATGAATGCGCCTACATCGCTTGCAGGCGGATGCCGGGGATTCTGGACTTCGTGGGGGATCAGGGCGGTGGTGCCCCCTTAGAACACCGACAACGCGTCCTCGAGCCCCACCACGCGACCAACGAACCAACAAAGATCAGTGATTGTCCCGCGGCACCCCAAACGTCGCATGAATCTTCTGGTACTTCACCGCCGGCTTCAACACCATCCCTTCGGACAGCTCGTCGACCACGGCACGCTGGATCTCCTGCCACGGCGTCTGGCTTGGCGGGTACGGGTAGCCGCCGGTCGCGTCGAGCTTCGCGCGGCGCTTGGCCAGCTCATCGTCGGGCACCAGCATGTTCGCCGTGCGCTTCTTCAGGTCGATGCGCACGCGGTCGCCGGTTTGCAGCAGCGCCAGCGCGCCGCCGGTCGCGGCCTCGGGTGAGGCATTGAGGATCGACGGCGAGCCCGAGGTGCCCGACTGCCGGCCGTCTCCGATGCACGGCAGCGCGGTGATGCCCTTCTTCAGCAGGTAGCTCGGTGCGCGCATGTTCACCACCTCGGCCGCACCGGGGTAGCCGACCGGGCCGACGCCGCGCATGAAGAGGATGCTGTGCGCATCGATCTTCATCTTCGGGTCGTCGATGCGTTGGTGATAGTCCTCCGGCCCGTCGAACACCACGGCGGTGCCTTCGAAGGCCATCGGGTCCTTCGCGTCGTTGAGGTAGCGCTCCTGGAATTCTGGCGTGATCACGCTCGTCTTCATGATGGCCGAGTCGAACAGGTTGCCCTTGAAGTTCAGGAAGCCGGCGTTCTTCTTCATCGGCTTGGCGTACGGGAAGATCACTTTCCGGTCTTCGGTGAAGCGGCCTTCGCAGTTCTCGACGATCGTCTTGCCGTTGGCCGTGAGCGCGGGCTGGATCAGGCCCTTGGCGATCAGCTCGGCCACCACGGCCGGTACGCCGCCGGCGCGGTAGTAGTCCTCGCCCAGGTACTCGCCGGCCGGCTGCAGGTTGACCAGCAGCGGAATCTTGTAGCCGTACTTCTCCCAGTCGGCCGTGTGCAGTTCCACGCCGATGTGGCGGGCGATGGCGTTCAGGTGGATCGGCGCGTTGGTCGAGCCGCCGATGGCCGAGTTCACGATGATCGCGTTCTCGAAAGCCGCGCGGGTCATGATGTCCGAGGGCTTGAGGTTCTCGCGCACCATCTCGACGATGCGCTTGCCCGTCATGTACGCCATCTCCTGGCGGTCGCGGTACGGCGCGGGAATCGCGGCGCTGCCCGGGAGCGTCATGCCGAGCGCCTCGGTCAGCGAGTTCATCGTCGACGCCGTGCCCATCGTGTTGCAGTGGCCGGTCGACGGGGCCGACGACGCGACCAGCTTCAGGAAGCCCTTGTCATCGATCTCGCCGGCGGCGAGCAGCTCGCGGGCCTTCCACACGATGGTGCCCGAGCCGGTGCGCTCGCCCTTGTACCAGCCGTTGAGCATGGGGCCGGAATTGAGCGCAATGGCCGGGATGTCGACCGTGGCCGCCGCCATCAGTTGCGCCGGCGTGGTCTTGTCGCAGCCGGTCGTGAGCACCACGCCGTCGATCGGGTAACCGTAGAGGATCTCGACCAGCGACAGGTACTGCAGGTTGCGGTCCAGCGCTGCGGTCGGGCGTTTGCAGGTCTCCTGGATCGGGTGGATCGGGAATTCGAAGGCGATGCCGCCCGCATCGCGGATGCCTTCCTTCACGCGCTCGGCCAGCACGATGTGGTGGCGGTTGCAGGGTGCGATGTCCGAGCCGGTCTGCGCGATGCCGATGATCGGGCGGCCCGACTGCAGCTCGTCGAAGCCGAGCCCGTAGTTCATCGTGCGCTCGAGGTAGAGCGCCGTCATGTCGGTGTTGGCCGGGTTGTCGAACCAGGCCTGCGAGCGCAGCGTGAGCGGGCCGTGCGGCTTGTGTGGCTGGCTGCGGGTCGCCGTAGATTTCTTCTTCGTCACAGGGACAGTCCCTTCAGGGTTTGGTCGGCGTTCGGCTGCGCCTTGCAGTCGTCGATGTAGAGCCGGATGATGTCGGCGAAGTTGTCGTGCGGGTGCAGGCCGAGCTTGCCGGCGCGCACCGCGGTGGCACCGCTCGGCCAGTTGGCCACGATGCCGGCGACGCGCTCGTCGCGCTCGAAGCGCACCAGCGCACGCACCTTGGGGCCGGCCACTTCTTCCAGCGCATCGAGCATGTCGGCCACGCGCACGTTCAGGCCCGGCAGGTTGAGCGCGGTGCGGCCGACGAAGGCCTCGCGCGTCGCTTCGTAGACGGCGATGAGCCCTTCGACCGTGCGCGTGGGCGAGGCCATCGGGTGCGACACGTCGGGCGACACCGGGCAGATCGATTCCACGCCGGCCAGCGGCTCGCGGATGATGCCGCTGAAGAAGGACGAGGCCGCGCCGTTGGGCTTGCCGGGGCGCACAGTCACCGTCATCAGGCGCGCCGCGCGGCCGTCGAGATAGCCCTTACGGGTGTAGTCGGCGATGAGGTGCTCGCAGATCAGCTTCTGCGTGCCGTACGAGGTCTGCGGTGTGGGCAGTGTGTCGTCGGCGACCAGCTTCGGGAAGGGCACGGCCGGGTCGGGGCCGAACACGGCGACCGAGCTCGAGAAGACGACGCGCGTCACCTTGCCGCCGGCATTCACGTTGGCGCGCAGCGCGTCGAGCAGCGCGCGCGTGCTGTCGAGGTTGGAGCGCAGGCCGAGATCGAAGTCGGCCTCGCACTCGCCCGACACGGCGGACGCAAGGTGGAACACGCCATCGAAGGCCTCGGTCTTCAACGCGTCGGTCTGCGTCAGCAGCGGGCCGGTGCGCGCCTCGACGCGGGGGTCGGCCACGAGGTCGGCCGGCGGCGGCGCGATGTCGGTCAAGACCATGCGCTCGATGCGCTGGCCGTCGAGCGTGCCGCGGGCCAGCAGGGTGCGCGCAAGCCGCGCGCCGAGGAAGCCACCGCCGCCGGTGATGAGTAGTTTCATGGGTCAGTCTCCTTCAGGTTTGTTTCGTTTGCGGCGCCCGGAAATGACGCCGCCTTCGACCAGCCGCTGCTCGCCACGCAGGATGTGGTGCGTGGCGCAGCGGCGGGCTTCGTCGGGGTCGCGCGCGGCGATGGCCTCGACGATGGCGCGGTGCTCGTGCTGCACCGCTTCCATGAAGTCGAGGCGCCGCGCCTCGTTGCCGCGGGTGATCCGCATGCCTTCGCGCAGGTACTGCTCGAGAAAGCCCAGCAGCAATCGGAATTGCGGGTTGCCGCTCGACTCACCGATGACACGGTGGAAGGCCAGGTCTTCGGCCACGCCGTCGTGCCCAGCCGCGACCGCGGCATCGATGGCCTTGAGCGCGCGCCGCAGCGACGCAATCTGTGCACGCGTGGCGCGCTCGGCCGCCAGCGCGGCGATCTCGCCTTCGAGCACGCGGCGCACCTCGACCACATGCACCACGGCCTGCACCGAATCGAGCACGGTGGGGTCGAAGGCCAGCGGCTGATTCGTCGGCGTCTGCGCCACGAACACGCCCGAGCCTTGGCGCGACACCAGCAGCGCACGCGAGCGCAGCTGGTGCACCGCCTCGCGCACCACCGTGCGCGACACGCCGTGCGCGAGAGCGAGCTGCTGCTCGGTCGGAAGGCGGTCGCCGGGCCGCAACGCACCCGATTCGATCTGGCCGCTGAGACGCTGCGCGAGACGATCCGACAGGCGATCCGCCATGAGGCGGAGCGGTTCGGCAGAGGGGCGGACAGAGGGGCGGTTTGCCTGCACGGCAGCGGAGTTGTGGCGCACGGTTATCGGGTGATCATACAAATCACCGGGGGTTTTCTCCTACCGGTTTGCCCTGATACCGGTTGCAGACAAGCGGCAGATACTCCGCGGGCTACTGCGACGCGGAGGTCTCCGCGCTGCCCACCCTCGCGAACCCACAGGATTGCATTGCATGGCCAGTGTCACGATTCAGGCGGTCAAGAAGAGCTTCGGCGACGTCCCCATCCTCCACGGCGTCGACATCGACATCCCCGACGGTTCGTTCACAGTGCTGGTCGGCCCGTCGGGCTGCGGCAAGTCGACGCTGCTGCGGATGATCGCGGGACTGGAGGAAATCCACGGTGGCGAGATCCGCATCGGCGAGAAGCGGGTGAACGACCTGCCGCCGAAGGAGCGCGACATCGCGATGGTGTTCCAGAACTACGCGCTCTACCCGCACATGACGGTGCGCGACAACATGGCCTTCTCGCTGAC
This sequence comes from Variovorax sp. YR752, assembly GCA_943372425.1. Classification (GTDB taxonomy): domain Bacteria; phylum Pseudomonadota; class Gammaproteobacteria; order Burkholderiales; family Burkholderiaceae_C; genus Variovorax. Next base: position 5,408 of record CALRYR010000076.1, read on the forward strand.
GCTGGCCAAGGCCGACAAGGCGACCATCACCAGCAAGGTGCAGCGCGCGGCCGAGATCCTCGCGCTGACGCCGCTGCTCGACCGCTACCCGCGCCAGCTCTCCGGTGGCCAGCGCCAGCGCGTGGCCATGGGCCGCGCGATCGTGCGCGACCCGCAGGTCTTTCTCTTCGACGAGCCGCTGTCGAACCTCGATGCCAAGCTGCGCGTGGCCATGCGCAGCGAGATCAAGGAACTGCACCAGCGGCTGAAGACCACCTCGATCTACGTCACGCACGACCAGATCGAGGCCATGACCATGGGCGACAAGATCGTGGTGATGCGCGACGGCCGCATCGAGCAGACCGGCAGCCCGCTGGAGCTGTACGACCACCCGGCCAACCAGTTCGTGGCGGGCTTCATCGGTTCGCCGGCGATGAACTTCCTGCCAGGCACGCTGCGCCGCAGTGCCGGCGCGGCGCGCGTCGAGCTGAAGGATGGCACGCAGCTCGATGCGCCGCTGCACGCGGGCGGCACCGACGGGCAGCCGGTCGTCTACGGCACGCGGCCCGAGCACCTGACGCTCGGCACCAGTGGCGGCATTCCGGCGCGCGTCGCGGTGATGGAACCCACCGGCATGGACACCTTCGTCGCGTGCCGGCACGAAGGCACCGAGCTGTCGGCCGTGTTCCGCGAGCGCCACGACTTCGCGCCCGGCAGCACGATCCATCTGCAGCCCGACCTGCAGCGCGCCCACCTCTTCGACGCGGCCTCCGGCCAACGGCTCGCCGCCTGAATTTCGCTTCCCGGTTCGTTCAACAAGACAGGAGACATCGAATGAGTGATTTCAATCGCCGCAAGTTTCTCGAAGGCACGGCCGGCGTGGCCGCAGCCGCCTCGGTCGGCGCCGGCACCGCCCTCTTCGCGCCCTTCGCCCATGCGCAGAACATGACGTTCAAGCCCGAGAAAGGCGCCAAGCTGCGCGTGCTGCGCTGGAGCCGCTTCGTGCAGGGCGATATCGACGCCTACATGGCCAACGTCAAGAAGTTCACCGAGGCCACCGGCGTCGAGGTGCGCGTGGACAACGAAGGCTGGGAAGACGTGCGCCCGAAAGCGGCCGTGGCCGCGAACACCGGCGCCGGGCCGGACATCATCCTGTCGACCAACGACGACGCCAACCTCTACCCCGACAAGCTGCTCGACGTGACCGACCTGGCCGAGTACCTCGGCAAGAAGTACGGCGGCTGGTACCCGGCGGGCGAGACCTTCATGCGCCCCGACGGCAAGAAGTGGCTGGGCCTGCCCCTGGGCGCCTCGGGCTCGCTCATCGTCTACCGCGAGAGCATGGTGAAGGCGGCCGGCTTCGCCACTTTCCCGAAGACCACCGACGACTTCCTCAAGCTCTACAAGGCGCTCAAGGAAAAGGGCACGCCGGGCGGCATGGCGCTGGGCAATGCGACCGGCGACAGCACCTGGTGCAATTGGCTGGTCTGGTCGCACGGCGGCAAGCTGGTCGACAAGACCAACAAGGTCGTGATCGACAGCCCCGAGACGATCAAGGCGCTGGAGTACGCCAAGGAGCTGTACGCCAACTTCATCCCCGGCACGCTGTCGTGGCTGGACCCGAACAACAACAAGGCCTTCCTCGACGGCCAGATCAGCGTCACCAACAACGGCATCTCGATCTACTACGCCGCGAAGAACTCGGCCGACCCGAAGATCAAGGAGATGGCCGCGGACATCAACCACGCCGTGTTCCCGATCGGGCCGGTGGGCGTGCCGACCGAGTCGCACCTGTTCTTCAACCAGATGGTCATGAAGTACACGAAGTTTCCGCAGGCCTCGAAGGAGTTCCTGCGCTTCATGATGGAGAAGGAACAGTTCGACCCGTGGCTGCAGGGCGGCGGCGGCTACGTGGCCCAACCGCTGCGCTTCTACGAGAACAGCGCCATCTGGAGCTCGGACCCGAAGAACCTGCCGTACCGCGACTCGGTGAAGAACCTGCGCCCGGGCGGCTACGACGGCAAGCTGGGCTACGCCTCGGCCGGCGCTGCGGCGGACTTCATCATCCCGAACATGGTGGCCGAGGCCGCGAGCGGATCGAAGACGCCCAAGGAAGCCGCCGAGCGCGCGCAGAAGCGCGCCGAGCGCTACTACAAGCTTTGAGCGCCCCCGCCCGCCCGGCGCTGCGGTGCCGGGCGGCTTGCCCTCGTCCTTCGACCACATCCCGTCCATGAACTTCCTGGCCCGATTCCAGAACAGTCGCAACGCGCTCGGCGCCATGTTCATGCTGCCGGCGGCGCTGTTGCTGCTGGTGTTTCTGACCTACCCGCTCGGGCTGGGCACCTGGCTCGGCTTCACCGACGCCAAGGTCGGCCGGCCGGGCGAGTGGATCGGCCTCGAGAACTACGCCTACCTGTGGGGCGACGCGGTCACGCGGCTCGCATTGTTCAACACGCTCTTCTATACCTTCGTGGCGAGCGTGTTCAAGTTCCTCCTCGGGCTGTATCTCGCGATCCTGCTGAACAAAAACCTCCGCTTCAAGACCTTCTTCCGGGCGGTGATCCTGCTGCCCTACATCGTGCCGACCGCGCTGTCGGCCATCGCCTTCTGGTGGATCTACGACTCGCAGTTCTCGATCATCAGCTGGGCGCTGGTGAAGATGGGGCTGATCGACAACTACATCGACTTCCTCGGCGACCCGTGGAACGCGCGCATCTCGGTGATCATCGCCAACGTGTGGCGCGGCGTGCCCTTCGTCGCGATCACGCTGCTGGCCGGGCTGCAGACGATTTCGCCTTCGTACTACGAAGCGTCCGCCATCGACGGCGCGACGCCCTGGCAACAGTTCCGCCATGTGACGATGCCGCTGCTCACGCCCATCATCGCGGTGGTCATGACCTTCTCGGTGCTGTTCACCTTCACCGACTTCCAGCTGATCTACGTGATCACCCGCGGCGGCCCGCTGAACGCGACGCACCTGATGGCGACCCTGTCGTTCCAGCGCGCCATCTCCGGCGGCGCCCTGGGTGAAGGCGCGGCGATCGCGATCGCGATGGTGCCCTTCCTGCTGGCCTGCGTGATGTTCAGTTTCTTCGGCCTGCAGCGCCGTGCATGGCAACAGGGAGGCAGCGACAAATGAGCAACTCGAACCAGGTCGACAGTGTCGGCATGAGCTACCTCGACTCGATCCCGCGCAAGGCGGTGACGGTCTACATCCCGCTCGTGCTGTTCCTGATCGTGCTGCTGTTCCCCTTCTACTGGATGGCCGTCACTTCGGTGAAGCCCGAGGCCGAGCTGCTGGCGCGCGACGGCAATCCGTTCTGGGTGATCAAGCCGACGCTGCAGCACTTCTACAAGCTGCTGTTCGAGACGGCGTATCCGCAGTGGCTGTGGAACACGGTTCTGGTGTCGGTGGTGTCGACCTTCGTGTCGCTCGCGGCCTCGGTGTTCGCGGCCTACGCCATCGAGCGGCTGCGATTCAAGGGCTCCAAGCAGGTGGGGCTGTCGATCTTCCTGGCGTACATGGTGCCACCGTCGATCCTGTTCATCCCGCTCGCCAACGTGGTGTTCAACCTGGGCCTGTTCGACACGCGCTGGGCGCTGATCCTCACCTACCCGACCTTCCTCATCCCCTTCTGCACCTGGCTGCTGATGGGCTACTTCCGCTCCATCCCCGCCGAGCTGGAGGAATGCGCGCTGATCGACGGCGCGAACCGCTGGCAGATCCTCGTGAAGATCGTGCTGCCCCTGGCGGTGCCGGGCCTCATCTCCGCCGGCATCTTCGCCTTCACGCTGTCGTGGAACGAGTTCATCTACGCACTGACCTTCATCTCGTCATCCGAGGTGAAGACGGTGCCGGTGGGCGTCGTCACCGAGCTGGTGCAGGGCGACGTGTACCAGTGGGGGCCGCTGATGGCCGGCGCGCTGCTGGGCTCGCTGCCGGTGGCTTTCATCTACTCGTTCTTCGTCGAGTACTACGTGTCGGGCATGACCGGGTCGGTCAAGGAGTGAGGCGCGCCGTGGTCGAGGTTCACTCGGCAGCGCGGCACCGTCTGCCAGGCAGCAGCACCCCGACGGCGACCGAGGCGGGCAGCAGCGCGACGAGCCACAACGCGCCGAGGTAAGCGAACCACTCGGGCGAACTCGTCAGGAAGGCGGCCCGGTCGACGGTTCGGCTGGCCGCGATGCGGCCGGCCTGCGCATAGTTCTCGCGCGCCCACCGGATCCTGGATTCGGCGCGGGAACGGGCCTCTACGCTGGCCACGACATCGGGAGCAGTCGCGACCCGCCGCTCGGCCGCAGAAAGTGCCGCCACGTCCGCAGGCGCCGCGCCGAACGATTCGCGCGCAGCGACATAGGCGCGATCGAGCGCCCAGCGCTCCGCCTCGGCGACCAGAAGATAGCTCCATGCGAACAGCGCGATGACCGCAGCCACGAGGCAGCGAAGAACGAGGCGCAGGCCTTTGGCGACGGACGATGTGGCGCCGTCGATGGGAGGCGCCGCATCGCTGTGCGCGCGCGGATCACGATCGATGAGTTCCATGCTTGCCTCTTTCGTTCTGACGGGCCGCCGGTGCAGGGATGCACACGCACGGCCGGCCCTCTGCACAGGGATATCGGCAGTTCCTGGCGGAAGTTGAAGTGCGACGACGACCCGCCGCCGAAGCCGGCCAGCGGGCTACCAGCGCGGAACCGGCTCGTCCTTGAGCTGCTGCCTCAGCGCGCCGTAGTCCGGCACCACGCGCTCGACCGTTTCCCAGAAGCGTGGGCTGTGGTCCATCACGCGCAGGTGCGCGAGTTCGTGCACCACCACGTAGTCGATCACCGGCATGCGGTAGTGCACCAGCCGCCAGTTCAGCCGGATGGCGCCGTCGGCGCTGGCGCTGCCCCATCGCGTGGCGGCGTTCGACAGCGACATGCGCGTCCACTGCACACCCAACTGCGGCGCGTACAGCGTCAGCCGTTCCTGGAAGATGCGCTTGGCCTGGCGCATGAGCCAGGCCTGCGCGGCGTCGCGGATCTGCGCGGTGGTCGCATTGTTCGCCACCGACAGACGCAGCTCGCGCGCGCCGCCCTCGCCCGGCTCGGCGTCGAGCATCGCGCCGATACCGTCGAAGGCGTGACGCGGGTCGAGCCGCACCGTGACCTGTTCGCCGAGGAACGGGAGGCGCGCACCGTCCTTCCATTCGATGCGCGCGGATTCGAGCCGCTCGTGCCGCTGCTGCGCCTCGTCGAGCTTGCGCACGATCCAGTCGGCCTTCTCCTGCAGCGCGGCATCGACGTCGCGCAACGCCACCCAGCGCGGCGCGCGCACCGACAGGCCGTCGGCACCGACCACGAAACCGATGGTGCGGCGCTTGCCGCGCGCGAACTCGTACGCAACGTGCGCATGGCCCAGCACCGCCTCGCGCGTGGCGCGCGGGTGCACGAAGCGCTGGAGGCGCAGCGTGTCGGACAGCGGCACCGCGGGCAGCGACGGGCCTTGGGGCTCGACCTTCGGCGTGGCAGGTGCGACCACCGGCGCCGGCTCGGCGCGCAGATCGTCGAACAGGTCCAGGGTGAATTGCATCAGGCCGCGCATCGCACGCACTCGCTCAGCGGTAGGCCTCGGGGTCGAGCCGGCGCATCTCGGCCTCGATCCACGCTTCGACCTCGCGCATCAGCTCGTCGGGCTTGCGGCCCACGCTGGAGATCGCGGGGCCGATCGACACGTCGACCACACCGGGCCGCTTGACGAAGGCCTTGCGCGGCCAGACCTTGGCCGAGGTGACCGCGATCGGGATCACCGGCGCGCCGGTCTCGACCGCGAGCCGCGTGCCGCCGCTCTTGTAGGTGCCCTGCTGGCCACGCGGGATGCGCGTGCCCTCGGGGAACATGATGATCCAGATGCCCTGCGCCAGCAGCGCGCGGCCCTGCTTCACCACCTTGTTGAAGGCCTGCGCGCGCTGGCTGCGGTCGATGTGGATCATGTCCAGCCGCGCCATCGCCCAGCCGAAGAAGGGTACGTAGATCAGTTCCTTCTTGAACACGTAGGCCAGCGGGTGCGGCATCAGCGTGGGCATGAGGAAGGTCTCGAGCGTCGACTGGTGCTTGACCAGCAGCACGGCCCCCGCGCGCTTTTCCTGCGGCAGGTTGTCCATGCCGGTGACGCGGGTGCGGATGCCGAGGATCACGCGTGCACCGCCGATGGCCCAGCCCAGCCAGCGCTCCGCCATCCAGTACAGCGGCTCGCCGCGGCGCCAGATGGACGCCACGCACATGATGATGCCCCAGGGGATCACGGTGACCAGCATCCACAGCATGTGGAGCACCGAACGCAGAAAAGCCATCAGACCGCCA
>CALRYR010000077.1:0-11725 GCA_943372425.1 Variovorax sp. YR752
GGCGTGCTCGAGATCCGTGAAGGCGGCTTCGGCGTCACGTTCTCCGAAGACAACCCGAACGCCGGCACCGTCGACATCGCACCGGGTGCGGCGCTGCACAGCAGCACGGATCTGTACAACGCCGGGGTGATTCGCGGCACCGGCAGCATCGAGCTCGGCGGCGCACCGGGCGCCAAGGTCGTCAACAACGGCACCTTGGCACCGGGCGAGGCCAACCGGGTCGGCACGCTGACCGTCAACGGCAACTACACGCAAGGGCCGCAAGGCGCGCTCAGCGCGCGGCTCTCGGGCACCACGGCCGACCTGCTGGCCGTCACCGGCGCCGTGCAGCTGGCCGGAACGGTGAACTTGTCGACACTCGACGGCGGCATTCCGACGAACGGCGTGGTCACCGACTTCCTGGTCGGCGGTGCCGGTGTCACAGGCGCCTTCTCGCGGGTGAACGCGCCCGCGATTGTCAGCGCGGAGACGACCGGCACGCTGACGGTCGTCTACCCGTCGACAGGCAACACGAGCGTGCAGGTGCGATCGACGACGGCGCCGACCACGCCGATCACGCCCGCGCCGGTCCCCCCCGCCACGCCTGCGCCGACGCCAGCACCATCGGACGACATCTGCACCATCGCGCCGGATTCGGCGCTGTGCCAGGTGATGTCGCCGCCCAGCGCCTCCGAGCCGGTGAAACCAGTGATCAAACAAACGTCCGACGCCCTGATCGCCTCCTTGTACAAGACCGACCCGTCCAAGGTGGAAACGATGTCCGAGATCACCCAGTCGGTCACCGCCACGGGCACCAAGAACGATTCCGTCAAGAAGACGTACTGCAACTGAGCCATCCCATGAAAATCACCCATCGCATCGCCTGCCTGCTCACGCTTCTGAGCGCAGCCGTCTTCTCGCAAGCCACCCTCGCGCAGGACGTGGCCACCATCACCCACCTGGCCGGGCTGGTGGTCGCGCGCAGCCCGGAGGGCGCGAGCAAGCTCCTCGCCGTCGACTCCAAGGTCAGCGAGGGTGACCTGCTCACCACCGAGGCGCGAGGCTACGCGTTGGTCAAGTTCAGCGACGGCAGCGAAGTCATGATGAAGCCCGATTCCGTGGTGGCGGTGACCCGCTATCACTACGACCCGGCGCAGCCGGCACTGGACCGCTTCGAGATCGGCCTTCTGCAAGGCGGCTTCGTCAGCACGCCCGGTGTGCTGGGCGAACGCAGCCCGCAGGCCACGCTGATCAAGACCGCCAAGGGCGACCTGCAGGGCGCCGCCACCCTCAACCTGACGCTCCAGCCATGAAAACACGCTCGCTCATCATCGTGGTCCTGTCGGCTTTCGCGGCACCTGCCATGGCCGCGGCATTCGTGGCGCAATACGTGAACCCCCAAACGCCGAGCCCGGCGGCGCCCGGTGGCGCCCAGGTCCCGACGACTGCACCGGGCTTGTACGTGCAGGTGATCGACGGCGCCATCAGCCTCAGCAACAAAGGTGGGTCCCAGCAATTCGTTGCGGGGCAGTTCGGCTACACGGCGAGCCCGATGGCTCTGCCAGTCCTCCTGCCCAAAAACCCTGCGGTGCAGTTCACCCCACCGCCGACGTTTGCGAATTCGAAGACGTCGACCGCCTCGACCGCAGCGAAGTCCAACAGCGTCGACTGCGAAGTGCGCTGAACGCTGAGGCAGGCGAGCGGCTGCTGGCAGGAATCGATCCATGCCCGCGCCGCTGCGCCTTTTGGGCAGGGTGAAGGGTGTCCACGCTGCCTGCGATCCATTCCAAGGACGCAGGCATCGACCCCTCGAATCCCCCTGGTGCTGTTGCCGCCGCCGAAACGACCGATCTCGTGGCCAGTGGAAGGCTCAGCCGGTTGCATGAACGGTGGGTGGCTTGAGGGACCGATCAGTGACGGGTGCGGGCGTGCTGCTCCATCCTCCGTGCGACATCCCACCGCCGCAGCGGCGACCCGCCATACAGCGCGTTGTGGCAATTTTCTGCGATCCGCAGGAGTCTGCTCATGAGCGCTTACGACGCCGACGATCTGCCACGCGAGCCCTGGGGTGTCTCCGCGGCGTACTTGTACCTCCTCGACCTCGACGGGCCCGCGCTCGCCTGGGAATACCTGCGGCGCCATCCGCAGTACCGGGCCGACTGGGCGCCACGGCGACGCACGGCATGTCTGGCACGTTGGGGGTTGCGATGGCGCCGAAGACCCGCACCGTGATGCGCGAGAGGTGCAGCCGCTCTGGGACATTCCTCCTGACGAGCTGATGAACGTACGCACCGCGCAAGTTTCCTCCTTGCGGGTGCATCGGTCGGGGCAAGCCGGTTTCGACCTCTGGCGGATGCCGGGCCGCAAACGCCTTGCGCTGGGTAGCGCCGGCGTGACGGTCGCAGCTGAGGTTGCTGCGCGGCGATTGCAGGTGGCACTGGCCGGTGACCTGGTCGATGGGGCTGCGTACGCATGCACCATTCCTTTCGGCCCTGAGCTGCGACGCCAGCTCGCCATCTTCCATGTGCAGGCGCAGGCCCTGGCGGGACACGCGCTGCCCGTGGTTCCTGTGCGCGTCGTCACCCGTTCGGCGCTGCTGCACCTGCGCGCCCTGCAGGCGCTCGATGCCGCGCAGGCCGGCGCGTCGCACCGCGAGATTGCGCAGCTGCTGTTCGGATTGAGCGTTGTGGTGCCGCGATGGCATGAGGACGGTGAGCTGCGCGCGCAGGTTCGGCACCTGCTGCGGCGCGCCCGTGCGTTCCGCGACGGCGGCTACCTGGCGCTCGCGGGGGTCCGGCGCACCGGATCGAAACGGGCCGGAGACGAAACGCTGCACTGAAGATCTCCCTGTTCGGACCAGTCCTCGACCCCGAGACTGCCTGCATCGGGCTGCGAATGGTTTGCGGCCCACCGACCGCGACGGAGGCCCTCATGGCATCTGGCAGTTCGTTCCCTTTCCCCACAGCCGCAACCGTTTCGGCACAGCCTGCGGTCCTGCCTGCTGCCCTTGCCAATCTCGAGTTCCTGACGACCGAGGAGGCCGGTGCGTTCCTGCGACTGTCTCCCCGAACGCTGGAGAAGCAGCGCGTGCTGGGCGGCGGGCCGCGCTTTCGCAAGCTCGGCGCGCGCGTGGTGTATGCGGCCGCGGACCTGCGTGCCTGGGCCGACAGTCGCGCCTACGACATGACCTCCGACCCCGGCTATGTCCAGCGGAACTCTGTGCGCTGATCACGTTCTGCTTGCGTCGAGCACCGAAGATGGCCACAGCCCGGACCTCCCGCGGAAGCGTGCAGCGTTCGTTTCTTACGGGGGCTGATGGCCGCATTCGCGCTGGTGATTCGGCCATGGGTGCCGTGACGACACCTCCCATCGCGCCGCGCCACTGCGTACCGGTCGCACGCAAGACATTGCGTGCCTGGACCTCCGCCTGGGTATGCCGTGACGGCGCAACCTGTCCACCGATCGCCCGCCGAAAGTCCGCGGTCTACACCGCGCGCCGCGCTGCTGATGTGACGCTCGCGCCAAAACGGCGCATCAAGATGACGGCGTTGAAACGCCGCGTCCATGCGGCCGGCATGCTTCGCGAACGGCTGGATCCGACGTTCGTTGGGGCCGTGTCGTGACGCAACCCAAGCTCGGTCTGCAAGCCCGCGCGGCGCACGCCTGGGCGCAGGCGGTGCGTTCGTCTCGACATCCTCACGTGCGCTTCTCGCTCGGCGTTGCCGAGCATGGGGTGAACGTCGGTCTGCGCCAGATCAGGCCAGCAAGTGCGCCCATTGCTGCACCTCGGCGACGCGTGGCGACGTTCGCCTCGCGCGACGCTTGTCGCCGCATGAGGCGGACTGGTCGCGCTGACGGAACCACACGCTGGAAGCGCATGGCGCTCCGGACACCGACGACGATCGCCGTCGCTGGCGACCGCGCGAGCACCACCGCGAACAGGCTCGCTCAATGTCGGCCGCGCCCCCCGTTCACCAGGCAGCGACACCTGGCGACTCCTACCCGCTGCGTTATGCAATGAAGCGCAACATGCTCCTTGCTTGGATGGGATTCGGCTTGGCCGCGCTGGGCCTGCCCGCCCTGACGACTGTGCCGTTGAGCGTCGTCTACAACCCGAGCGACAGCGTGCCGCGCGGTTGGTACCGTATCGACCACCTTGATCATGCGCAGCCACTGCATGTTGGCAACCTTGTGCTCGCGACGATTCCAGCCGGTGCCGCCGCTCTCGCGGCGCAGCGCGGCTATCTGCCAGCCGGAGTGCCTTTCCTCAAACGCATCGCGGCGGTGGCGCCGCAGTGGGTGTGCGTTCGCGCGGATGTGGTGCGCATCGACGGCGCCGCCGTAGCGACGGTGGTGACACGCGACGGCAAGCAGCGACCGCTGCCCGTCTGGCGACAGTGCCGCGTTCTCGCCGACGACGAACTGTTCCTGCTCGGCGTGACCCATCCGGCCTCGTTCGACAGCCGCTATTTCGGTCCGATCGAGAGGTCCGCCGTGCTGGGTGTGGCGCGGCCGTTATGGACACGGAGCGAGCCATGAACTCGCTAGCTCGCGATCACATCGACGTGCTGCGGCGCCTCTTCGAATTCAAGATCAAGCCGTCGCCGACAACGTCTTCACACCTGCGCCGCACCTGCACTGGCGGTGCGCGGAGGCGGCTCAACCCCGTGCGCCGGCGGTGTTGCCGAACTGCAGCCGCGCATGCGCTTGGGCTGCACACCCACGTGCTGAACGTGCGCCAAGACTTCGCGGCACGTGCTGCGCTCGGGATGCCCCAGGGCCGGCAGTGCGGAACCTGCGCGGGTCGGGGCTGGGTTGGGAAATCGAGGCCGAGACGGGGGATGCAAATCGAGGGCCAGATAAAAGGGGCGGCACGTTGTGCCCCCGAGATCCAGTCTGCACGTGGGCTGGGCGCGGCACCGCGAGGGAGTTCGCGCGTGCCTTGGGGACACCGGACGCCGAAAGGCTGCAGCGTTGGCCGCGCGCCGTTCGCGACCGCCGACGCCCGAAGGCGCTCAGCGTTTCGCCATGGCAAGGCGTGACGACGAACGCTTCCGGGTCAAGCCGGCGGCGCCGAGATCACGGACCGGGCCGCGACCTCAGCGCTTCGTCTCGCGGGTGCTCAAGGAGGTCTCGAAGACCGGCGCGAAGCGTTCCCGCAGGAAGGAAGGGCGGCCCGCGAGCACGTTCGGGCGGGGGAGGGTGGCCGCCGCCGTGGCTGGACGGCGCCTGGGACCCAACGCCCGGCGAGTCGTCATCAAGAGCCGCTTCGTCGTACTCCGGCGCGCCAGTATGAATTCGGTCGCAGTCCACCTGCGCTACATCGAGCGCGACGGTGTCACCCGCGATGGACAGAAGGGCCAGGCCTACGGCGCCGACACCGATCAGGCGGACCTGAAAGCCTTCCAGGAACGCAGCCAGGGGGCGCGTCACCAGTTCCGCTTCATCGTTGCGCCGGAGGATGGGTTGGCGCTGGAAGACCTCCAGGGATTCACCCGCCAGCTCATGCGCCGCATGGCGATCGACCTGGAGACCGGACTGGACTGGGTGGCCGTCGATCACTGGGACACGGACAACCCGCACACCCACATCGTGCTGAGCGGGCGGACCGCCAGCGGGGAAGACCTGGTGATCTCACCAGACTACATGGCGCACGGCATGCGCATGCGGGCCAGCGAGATCGCCACCGAGTGGCTGGGGCCGCGCACGGAGCTCGAGATTCGGCAGAGCCTGATGCGTGAGGTGGACCTGCCGCAGTTGACCGGCCTGGACCGGGCGCTGATGCAGCATGCCGGCCGGGAAGGCCGCGTCGACCTCACGGGCCGCTCGACCGCCCGGCAGCGTGAGAACATCTTGCGGGCCCGGCTGCAGCGACTCGAGGAGATGGGTCTGGCGCAGCGGCAGACCGCCAATCGTTGGAAGCTAAAGCCTGGCATGGTGGTCACGCTCCAGGCGATGGGTGAGCGCGAGGACGCGCTGGACGCGACGCGCCGAGCGCTCGACGGTCAGCAGCGGGAACTGGTGGTGCATGCCGCGGATGAGCTCGATACGACCTCGGTGATCGGCCGCATCGTCGGCAAGGGATTGACCGATGAACTGAGCGATCGCGGCTATCTGGTGGTCGACGGCATCGACGGCCGGGCGCACTACCTGGAGCTGCCGGCCAGCGCTGACCTCGCAGGGCTGCCGATGCAAGCCATTGTGGAAGTCAGGCCGCTTGGAACGGGACGGTCTGTGGATCGGACGATCGTTGCGGTATCGGCGGACGGTATCTATCGCTCCGCTAACCATCTCACCCAGCTGCGGCAGGGCGGGGATGGCGATCCTCAGGCCACCGTCCAGCGTCATGTGCGCCGACTCGAAAGCTTGCGCCGCGCGGGTCTGGTCGAGCGCACGTCCGATGGCGTCTGGAAGATTCCATTGGATCTGATGCAGAGGGCCCAGCAGCATGACCTGAGGAAGACGGCGGGTCGGGTGATCGAGCTGCGCTCGCATCTGCCCATCGAGCAGCAGGTGCGTGCCCTCGGTGCGACCTGGCTGGATCGGAACTTGGTAACCGACGGAAGCGTTGTGAATCGAGGCTTCGGGTCACAGGTGTGCGATGCGATGCAGTCCCGCGTGGACTTCCTCGCTGAGCAGGGCCTAGCCGGACGCCAGGGCCAGCGTATAGTCCTCCCACGCAGCCTGCTGGCAACCCTGCGCGATCGTGAACTGACGGCCGCCGGAAAGTCATTGCAGGAGCAGCTGGGCCACACCTACAGGCCGCTGCGCGACGGCCAACAAGTCAGCGGCGTCTACCGCCAAGCCGTCCAGCTCATCAGCGGAAGATTTGCCATGCTCGACGACGGGAGGGGTTTCACCCTGGTGCCGTGGCGGCCGGTGATCGAGCAGCGCCTGGGACAGCAACTGTCGGCGGTGGCGCAAGGCTCATCGGTCACCTGGAATCTTGGCCGGCAGCGCGGCCCTTCTGTCTGATGCTGTTGGAGCCGTCGCTGCGATAGCGCTTCAACCGGCCAGAAATCGTCGAACGTTGGAAAGGCGATTGCGCAGCACGGCGCCCAGCGCACTGGCTTCTCGAACCGATTTCATCGGCGTGAGGCGTAATTCCGCCCGGTCGTTCGCCAACGCGTCGGCCAGTTTCTTCACATTGGCTGGCGACGGGCGCCAGACGCCCTCTATCACGTGCATTGCGTCACCCTTGGAGCCGAAACGTGTGGCTTCCGCGCCGATCCGGTCAAGTGCCGCCAGCCGTGCGAGCACCTGGTCGCTTGGCGTACCAAGGCTGTCCAACGGTCGCGACAGCGCGAAGTGCAACACCGTAACCTGCGGCAACTCACGAGCAGCGAACGCGCAGATCTCGTACAGCATCCAGCGTCCCAGATAAGGTGAATTTTCCAGCACGAGGCTTGTGGGATGGAAGCGCTCGATATGCATGACGCGGTCGGTCTTGCCGAGAGAGAATGTCGGCGTGAGATGTCCCAGGTTGCCCCACGCGCAGCTGAGGTGCATCGTCTTGCCGACAATATAGGCGCCGCCGTTCGGGCCACAGATCTTCAGGCCCGGAACCTCTCCGTGCTGCTCGCGCGGTGGATCAGCCTGTGATGTCTCGTTTCGATGCATTGCACATCGTAGCGACCCCCGGCTTTCAAGTAGCGTGACGCAGTCCCGCTTCCGGCGCTGCTACACCGGACGCACCCAAAAGGAGGTGGGCCCGACGTGCCAAAGCGGCTTTGAACGCTGCAATGAACCCTGAGCTTCTGCAATCGGTGAAGCCCTTTCATGGGTGCTCATCCGTTCATCGAACGGGCGAGCCTGATTGACTACCAAGTGTGGGGCCCGGCTTCGTTGTCCCGCCCAACGACTGCGCCCCGCGTTGTATTTCAGCGTTCGGCGGTGGCGAACTGCTCCAGCGAAGCACCGGAGGCCAACGCGTCTTTCAGCCAGCTTGGGCGGGGTCCGAAGCCGCTCCATCTGTTTCCGGTCTGGTCTCTGTACTGTTGCGCCGTGCGCTTGGTGGTTGCGCTATGCCTAGGCGTGCGCTTCTTTGGCGGTTGCTTGCCTGATGCGAAATCCTCGAGCGACCTCCCGGCGGAAAGTGCATCGCGAAGCCAACCCGGCCGAGGCCCTCGACCCGACCAAGCGTTGCCTTGACCGTCGGCGTACTTTGGCGCCTTCGAATCAACTGACGAGGATCTCGTCGTCGACTTTTCTGCATTTCCTGAAGGTCGCTTGCCGTCACCAAAACCCAATTGTTCGGCCGTCAGGCCATAGTGCGCAATGGCTACCTTGATGCGTTCTACAACGCCGCTGACTTCTTGGGTTCTGAGCTTCTCGGCTTGACGTTGCAGCGCCTCGATCTGCCGCTGGATCTTTTGGTATGTGTTGGTCATTAGGTACTTTAAGTGGTGTCGATATTATTTGTATAGAACTGCGCAGATTTGTCACGCGTTCATATCCTCTCTGGACGTAGTGCGCCGTAGCTCGCATCTCTTCGCGCAATGCGAGACGCACAGTCGCTCATCGGATCACACAACGCTGCGCCAAGACTCGCCGCGAGGGCCCGCTGTCAGGTGCGATGCAACACAATGATTGCTCGCAGCACTGCGGGCCGTCTGTCGATGACGACCTGTGGGTCAATGCACGAGATGCTCACGCGTCGCTGGGCTGGAAGACTCTTTATGGCATCGCGGGAATTGGGCGCGTTGGAATGGTCGACCTTTACGGGGCCCGGCCCTTCTTTTGGCACGATAATTGCATTTAATCTCAGGCGTCCTGGCTGTCCTGCGGTGCCGGCACCAGCGCCTTAGGCAACGACGAGTCATCTGGCGAGACCCTTCGAGAGATGGTCCGGGCTATCCGCATGTTGGTTGTGCGTTTTCATGGCAACGACTTTCTTGCCAAATGAACTTGCATTGTTTCGGAGGTAGTCGTGAGACCATTCTTTGAAATGTTGGGCCCGCGTATGTCGGCTGCCCGCACCGTGGAGGACGTGGGAAAGCTGATCGGATACGGGGCCGGCGTATTAGGCTTCGAGCACTGGGCCTACGGCTTGCAGCTACCCCTTCCTTTCACCAGACGACACTTCCTGCTTGTCAGTAATTATGAGGATCAATGGGTCAAACGTTACCGAGATCAAGGCTATGTTTCGATTGACCCTACGGTGATCCATGGCAGTCGAACGCTCGTCCCACAGGTTTGGAACGCGCAGACATTCAAAGCGGCGCCACAACTCTGGGACGAAGCTCAGTCGTTCGGTTTACGCGTCGGTTGGGCTCAGTCCAACTTCGAACCGGATGGATACATCGGCATGCTTTCCATCGTTCGATCCCGCAAGCCAATCTCCAAGCGCGAAATCCGGGCAAATGACCCTTTCTGCCGCTGGCTTGCCAACATCGCACACATTGAACTGTCAAAGCGTCTGCTGCGCTCGCGGGCCAGTGTGACAGTCTCACTCACGCCCAGGCAGATTGAGGTCCTTAGATGGACGGCCGATGGAAAAAGCTCCGCGCAGGTGGCGGAGATCCTCGGCCTCTCAGAGCACACGGTTCACTTCCACGTCAAGAATTCAATTGCTCGGCTGGGAGCGGCCAACAAGGTCGCAGCAGCGACACGTGCCACGCGCCTAGGTTTGATTTAGCGCGGGTCACAAAAGCAGCAGGCGGTCGCGGCGTTGGGGCGGGATCTGTAGGTCGGCACCCGGCCACCATCACGTGGTCGCGTACGCTGTACTGACGGTCGGCCGGATTGGTTGAAGAGGGCGCCATTGCCGGTCGACAGGGATCCAGCAGGCAAAGAGTTGATGGCCATCGACCTCCTGCGGCTTGTTGGCTCTTTCTGCCTTCACGCCCGCGTGTCGAAGGATGCGCTCGATGCCGAGCGGGGAAACGCTGATCAGATGCTTCGCCCCTGCATCCGCTGCGATCCGCATCGCAGCGGCCAGGATGTCCAACGCAAGTGGGGATGCGAAGTTGGTCGTCTTGGATGACGGGGATGATCGAGGGTCGATGGCAGAGAAGCGGGATACTTCCCAGACGGCGGCCGAGCGCGGAGGGGGTGCGTCACCCATGAGTTGGGGAAAGACCTCGGAAAGCAGGTAGGGGCGGTCGGTTGGCAGCAGGCGCGCGGTTCCGACTACTGCGCCTTCTGCATCGATGGCAGCGATGTAGGCGGTGTCACGTCTGTCGAACTCGTCAAGTTCGAATGGACCGGCTGCATGCAACCGCCATCCCAGATGTTCCACGAAGACGCGATAGCGATATCTCGCGATGTCGAAGAGCAGGCTCGCGGGCATGCTTTCGGCCGTTCCGGCAATGATCTTCATGATGCGCTCCTTCTTTGACGACCCATTAGAGGCACGCATTGGCGAACTGGGTACTACCTGAAATGGGAGTGGCTGCGCTTTGGCGAAGTCGAGTTGAGCCCGTGCCCCGATGTCGCGGGGCGCATCACGCCGCGAGGAGGTGGACTTTCGCGTGACGAGCGGTTCGCGGAAGCATGAGGCTGGCGTCAGACGCCGATCATCAGCGGCCTCCTGTTGGTCGGCTTGCGAGGACGCCGGCAATGCAAGCGAGCACGATGCCAAAGATGGCGGAACGTTCGGGCCACTCGTTCCAGAAGATCGCACCCAGCATCACCGACCACAGGACCATGCTGTAGCGAAACGGCGCGACCACCGACAGGTCGGTGCCTCGGCAGGCAGAAATCAGCGCGTGATTTCCTGCGGCTGTAACTCCCGCCGCCAGCAAGAGGAATCCAGCGCTCGAAGCGCGCAAAGGCACCCACTGTTCATGGAGCCCGAGCAGAAAGCCTGCTACGCAGACGGCCACTGTGATGAGCATCGTCACGCTGCTTGAAGGGATTGCACCTGGCAGCCGTCGCGTGACCAGATCTCGCGCGGCCAGCGATATTGCACAGATCGCCGCAAAGCCGGTGCCCGCATCGAGATCCGCAGCGCCGCCAAGGTTCCAGGGCTGAACGATGGCAAGGACGCCTGCCAGGCCCATGAGCGACAAAGCAATGCGTCTGGTTTGCCAGGACTCCCATCCGAGTCCGATCGAGGCCATGCCGACGAGCAACGGCGCAGTCAGCATGATCGCCGTAACCGTCGCCAGCGGCGCCCGAGAGAGCGCCAAAACCGAAGACAAGGCCGTCGTGATCTCCAGAGCACAGCGGACCGCCAGCATCGGATGAAGGGCGAGCCCCCGCCAGACGGGCCGTCCCGTGCCGTGCGCGATCAGCAGCACGAAGGCCGTCGCGAATGCGCCGCGCGTGGCGAGCAACTCGCCGGTCGGTAGTGCATGCGCCGTGGCTTTGACGAACGCGTCGTTGAGCGCATAGGCGCCCATCGCCAAAAGCATCAGACCGATGCCTCGGCGGTTTGCCGTGGGATCAACCACCGGGAGCCTCTCCGCGTGTCGGTGCGTCTGCGCCCGCATCTCGATCCGGTGCGGGAGGCAAGGGGTCGGGCGGGAGCAGCTCGGGTGCTGCAGCGCCGGCTGTGACCAAGACATCCACCAGCGCGCGCGTTTTCAGAACGATTTCCTGGACTTCGGCGTCGGGGTCTGACATGGAGACGATGGCGCCGCCAGTCCCGATCGATACCTCCGTCGGCGTGCTCACGATCGTTCGGATCACGATGTTGAGCTGTGCAGCACCGCCGAAAGACAGGTAGCCCAGGCTGCCAGAGTAAACACCCCGCCGACCCTCTTCCAGGGTTTCGAGGATGTGCATCGTTCGCTCCTTGGGT
>CALRYR010000078.1:0-11717 GCA_943372425.1 Variovorax sp. YR752
GTCGAGATCTGCCAGCGCGCCTACCGCATCCTGGTCGACGAGATCGGCTTCCCGGCCAAGGACATCATCTTCGACCCGAACATCTTCGCGGTCGCCACCGGCATCGAGGAGCACAACAACTACGCGGTCGACTTCATCGAGGCGACGCGCTGGATCAAGCAGAACCTGCCGGGCGCCAAGGTGTCGGGCGGCGTGAGCAACGTGAGCTTCAGCTTCCGCGGCAACGACCCGGTGCGCGAAGCCATTCACACCGTGTTTCTGTATCACGCGATCAAGGCCGGCATGGACATGGGCATCGTCAACGCCGGCATGGTGGGCGTGTACGACGACCTCGAACCGGTGCTGCGCGAACGCGTCGAGGACGTGATCCTCAACCGCCGCCCCGATGCCGGCGAACGCCTGGTCGAAGTCGCCGAGACCGCGAAGAGCGGCGCCAAGGACGAGAGCAAGCGCAACGACTGGCGCGGCACGCCGGAAGCGCCGGTGAGCGTGGGCGACCGGCTCAGCCACGCGCTGGTGCACGGCATCACCGAGTTCATCGTCGAAGACACCGAAGAGGCCTACCAGCAGATTCTCGCCAAGGGTGGCCGGCCGCTCCACGTCATCGAAGGGCCGCTGATGGACGGCATGAACGTGGTCGGCGACCTGTTCGGCGCCGGCAAGATGTTCCTGCCGCAGGTGGTGAAGTCGGCCCGCGTGATGAAGCAGGCCGTGGCGCATCTGCTGCCCTACATCGAGGAAGAGAAGCTGCGCGACGAGGCGGCAGGCCGCGACGTGCGCACCAAGGGCAAGATCATCATCGCCACGGTGAAGGGCGACGTGCACGACATCGGCAAGAACATCGTCACCGTCGTGCTCCAGTGCAACAACTTCGAAGTGGTGAACATGGGCGTGATGGTGCCGTGCCACGAAATTTTGGCGCGTGCCAAGGTCGAGGGCGCGGACATCGTGGGCCTCAGCGGCCTCATCACGCCGAGCCTGGAAGAGATGCAGTACGTGGCCGGCGAAATGCAGCGCGACGACCATTTCCGCATCAAAAAGATCCCGCTGATGATCGGCGGCGCCACCACCAGCCGCGTGCACACGGCCGTGAAGATCGCGCCGCATTACGAAGGCCCGGTGGTCTACGTGCCCGACGCGTCGCGCAGCGTGAGCGTGGCGCAGTCGTTGCTCTCCGACCAGGCCGCGAAGTACATCGACGAGCTCAACGCCGACTACGACAAGGTGCGGCTGCAGCACGCCAACAAGAAGCAGGTGCCGCTGTGGCCCCTCGCAAAGGCGCGCGCCAACAAGACGCCGATCGACTGGACGGGCTACACGCCGCCGGTGCCCAAGTTCATCGGCCGTCGCGTGTTCAAGAACTTCGACCTGACCGAACTCGCGAAGTACATCGACTGGGGCCCGTTCTTCCAGACCTGGGACTTGGCCGGGCCGTTCCCCGCGATCCTGAAGGACGAGGTCGTGGGTACCGAGGCCGTGCGCGTCTATGCCGATGGCCAGCGCATGCTCAAGCGCCTGATCGAAGGCCGTTGGCTCAGTGCGAGCGGCATCGTGGGCTTCTGGCCCGCGAACACCGTGAACGACGACGACATCGAGCTCTACACCGACGAGACGCGCAGCGAAGTCGCGATGACCTGGTACGGCATGCGCCAGCAGACCGAAAAGCAGGCGGTCGATGGCGTGATGCGCCCGAGCCGCTGCCTGGCCGACTTCGTCGCGCCGAAGGACAGCGGCATCAAGGACTATGTCGGCATGTTCGCCGTGACCGCCGGTCTGGGCGTCGAGAAGAAGGAGAAGGCCTTCGTCGACGACCTCGACGACTACTCCGCCATCATGCTCAAGGCGCTGGCCGACCGGCTGGCCGAAGCCTTCGCCGAATCGCTGCACCACCGCGTGCGCACCGACCTGTGGGGCTACGCTGCCGACGAAGCCTTGAGCAACGAAGACATGATCGCCGAGAAGTACCGCGGCATCCGCCCTGCGCCAGGCTACCCGGCCTGCCCCGACCACAGCGTGAAGCGCGAGATGTTCGAAGTGATGCAGTGCGCCGACATCGGCATGACGCTGACCGAGAGCCTGGCGATGACGCCCGCGGCCAGCGTGAGTGGCTTCCACCTGAGCCATCCGGCGTCGACGTACTTCAACGTCGGCAAGATCGGGCACGATCAGTTGGCCGACCAGGCCGTGCGCCGTCGGCTGCCGGAGAACGAACTCGAGCGCCTGTTGGCACCGAACCTGTAGGCCGCCGACGCGGTTACGGTTTTTACAGCCATGCCGGGAGTCGCGGCGTGGCTGTGCTGTCTAAGCTGGAACTTGTAGAGGTTTCAGCGAAAGGACAGACATGCAGAGCCCGATCACAACAGATGTCGAACCGCTGCCCGAACGCAGCACGGTGACCCACCGCAGTGCGACGTCGCCCAAGGTGCTGTGGGGCACCATCGGTGCGCTGGCCGTCGTGGTCGCCGCGCTGGGTGGCCTGTTGCTGCACCAACGCAACGACGTGACGGCTGTTGCGGCGATGTCGAGCACGCTGCCGGCGCAGCCAACGCCTTCCACGCCGGCTGCGGCAAGCGTCGCACCCGACGGCCCGGTGCCCGGTCCCGGCGGCGTCCCGCACTATGGCCCACCAGCCGTGGCGGCAGCCCCTGCGCCCGTGGAGTCGCGGCCCGCAGCTGCACCTGTCTGCAAGACTTGCGGTCGTGTCGAGTCTGTCACCACCGTCCGCCATGCCGCCGCACCCACCGGCGTTGGCGCGGTGGCCGGCGGGGTGCTCGGCGGCGTGCTGGGCAACCAGATCGGCCATGGCGGCGGGCGCACCGCAGCCACGGTGATCGGCGCCGTCGGTGGCGGCTATCTGGGCAACACGGTCGAACAGCGCACGCGCACGGTCACGGCGTACCAGGTGCATGTGCGCATGGCCGACGGTTCGATGCGCACGCTTGAGACCCGCACTGCGCCGCCCATCGGCAAGGCGGTCGTGGTCGACGGACAGGTGCTGCGTCCGGCGGATGGCCGCGTCTGAGCGCGCGGATCGATCGTCTGCACGCGTACCAGGCGCTCACTGGCTCTTGCGCGAGCGCCGCCGTGGCGCAGCGGGTTGCAGCTCGTGCGGCTGCAGCACGAACGCCGTGTTGCCGACCAGCCGTTCCACCGCCATGTCGATGAAGGCACGCACCCGCGCCGGTTGCGCCACGCGGGTGCCGTAGTAGACATACAGGCCCAGGTGGTCGGTCACATGCCGTGTCAGCAGCGGCACCAGCTGGCCACTGCGGATCAGCGGCGCGGCCGTCGAGCCGATCAGCTGGCCGATCACCTGGCCCGCCACCACCGCGCGGATCTCCAGGTCGACGTCGTTCGTGCACAGCGCGGGCGCGATGTCGCGCCCGACGATCTGGTCGCCGACCTTGAACTCCCAGGGCATCAGCTTGCCGCTGGTCGGGTGCCGGAAGCAGCTGCAGCGGTGGTGTGTCAGGTCGTCGATGGTCGCGGGCGCGCCGAAGCGGTCGATGTACGACGGTGCGGCACACACCACCAATTGCACCGGCATCAGCCGCCGCGCGACCAGGCCGTCCTGCGGTGCCGGGCCGGAGCGAAATCCGACATCGACGCGCTCCTCCACCCAGTTGCCGATGCGGTCGTCGAGCTGCACGTCGGGCTCGATCTGCGGGTGCTGTGCGCAGAAGGCCTCCAGCACCGGCCACAGGATCTGCAGCATGGTCGCACGCGGCGCCACGATGCGCAGCGGCCCGGCGATCTCTTCCCGGCTGCGGCTGGCGCCGCGCAGCGCACGCTGCAGCGTTGCGAGCCCCGGCTGCGCCGCCTGCAGGAACTGCTGGCCTTCCTCCGTCAGGCTCAGTCGCCGCGTGGTGCGGTGGAACAGCCGCACGCCCAGATGCGCTTCGAGTTGCGCGAGCGCCTGGCTGGCCGCCTGCGGCGTGATCGCCTGCGCGGCAGCGGCCTGCCGAAGGCTGCCCAGTTCCGCCGCCTGGATGAAGGTGGTGATCGCGCGGAGCTCGTTGAATGCCATGGCCGGATTATCACGATTGTCTTGTGGATGAAGCGAGCGAATGTGGGCTATTCCGATGCGGATGCAAAACCTACATTTCCCTCACCGCAACCCTTCATCAACCTGATTTCAAAGGAACCGACATGACTGCAACGAACGACTTCAAGCGCGTCTGGATGATCACCGGCGCATCCCGCGGCCTCGGCGCCCGCATGGCCGAAGCCGCACTCGCCCACGGCGACGCGGTGGTGGCGACCGCCCGCAACGCCGCCGACGTGGCCAAGCGTTTCGGCGACCATCCGGCGCTGCTCGGCGTGTCGCTCGACGTGACCGACGAGGCCCAGGCCTCGCGCGCCGTCGACGCGGCCATCGCCCGCTTCGGCCGCATCGACGTGCTGGTCAACAACGCCGGCTTCGGCCTGCTCGGCGCGGTGGAGGAAGCCACGGCCGACGAGGTGCGCAAGCTCTACGAGACCAACGTGTTCGGCCTCCTGAACGTGACGCGTGCCGTGCTGCCGTCGATGCGCGCGCGCCGCAGCGGCCATGTCCTCAACCTCTCGTCGCTGGGCGGCCATCAGTCCGGACCCGGCTTCGGGCTGTACTGCTCGACCAAGTTCGCGGTCGAAGGCATCAACCAGGCGCTGCACAAGGAACTGGCGCCATTGGGCATCCACGTCACGGCAGTCGAGCCGGGCTACTTCCGCACCGAGTTCCTCGAAGGCAACTCGCTGACCGTGTCGCCGAAGTTGATCGCCGACTACGAAGGCACATCGGGCCAGGTGCGCATCGCCGCGCGCAGCATCAGCCTCAACCAGCCGGGCGATCCGGTCAAGCTGGCGCAGGCGGTGATCCGGCTGGTCGAGTCGCCGAAGCCGCCGATGCGCCTGCCGCTGGGCACGGACACGCTGCAGGTGATCCGCGACCACATCGACGGCCTGCAGCGCGAGACCGCCGAATGGGCCGATCTGGCGGCGTCGACCGACTACGCGGCCGCCTGAGCGAACGGTGCGGCGCCAGTGACATGTGGAAACCCGATCCCGGCGCCAGCCGACAACCAAAGGCTTCACTTTCATGCACAGTGACGCGCTATGTTCAATGCCAAGTCGTCGACGATTGCCTGCCCCGAGTGCGGCCAACGCAACCGTGCGGAGGCGCGCTTCTGCGAGGCGTGTGCCGCGCGGCTCGGTGCGGAGCCATCGATTGCATCGGCACGGCCGCCAACGCGCGCGCCCCTGCCGCCGCCGACGGCCCCGGTGCCTCACGCGCCTCAAGCTGCGTCGGGTGCGGCCCACGGCGACAGCCGCTTCGACGCGCCGCGCACCGTCCACTCCCGCCCGATGCCGCTGCCGGAGGCCAGCAACACCGGCTTCTGGTTCAAGTTCTGCATGGCCGGCCTGGCCGTGATGATCGGCTTCATCGCGTGGAGCCTGTACATGCTCACGGGCAGCAAGGCGCCGACGCAACTGCCTGCGGCGCAGGTCAGCGCAGAGACGCCGCCCGCGGCACCTGTGGCACCGGCCAGCCCCGGCGCGGCGCCGAGCAGTCCGCCCGCGGCAACTGTGGCGCCCCCGCCGAGCACTGCTGCAGCGCCCGATGCGGCGCCGCGATCCGCCACACCGACTGCGCGCGCACCACGACCCGCGTCGACCGTGCCGTCTGCCGCGCAACGCCCCGCTCCCGAAGCTGGGGCTCGCCCGGCACCGCAGCGCCAGGCCGCGACGCGTGAACGCGAACGCGAGCGCGTGCGGCCGCCGCCTTCCGAGGTGCGTCCGGCTGATTTCGGTGGCTGGGTCGAACCCTCGCGCCCGCCCGCCATGACCTCGGCGCCGAACTACCAGGATGCCGGTCCGCCGATCGTGTCCGGCCCGGGTCCGCGCGAGCCGCTCCCGATGACATCCCCGGCGCAGCAGCCGGCCGGCAGCGTGGCCACCACCGGCCGGCAGGACCTTGGCCCGCCCGTCACCGCCGGGCCGGGCCCGCGCTACGACTATTCGACGCCGAACGCCGTGGGGCGTTGACCGCGGTCGCCGATTCGCAGACCGGCGGCGTCAGGCGCTCAGCGGGAACAGGCACGCCACGGTGCGCGTGTCCGCGTCCGTCCGGCGCGTGAGGACCGGGTCTTCGAGGCGGCACGCCGCACGGACCTCCGGGCAGCGCGACGCGAAGCGGCAGCCCTGCGGCAGGTCGATCGGGCTCGGGATCTCGCCCGACAGCGAGGCCTTCAGCGGCCGCTCGAAGCTCGGGAAGGCCTGCATCAGCGCCCGCGTGTACGGGTGCAGCGGCCGAGCCATCACGTCCGCCGTCGGGCCTTCTTCCACGATGCGGCCGAGGTACATCACGGCCACGCGCTGGCACAGGTAGCTCGCCACGCCCAGGTCGTGCGTGATGAAGATCAGCGTGAGCCCCATGTCGCGGCACAGGTCGCGCAGCAGGTTCAGCAACTGCGCCTGCACCGACACGTCGAGGCCGGCGACCGATTCGTCCGCGACGATGGTCGTCGGCTCGCCCGCCAGCGCGCGCGCCACGGCCACGCGCCGCACCTGGCCGCCCGAGAGTTCGGCCGGGAAGCGGTCGGCCAGGGCCGCCGAGAGACCGACGCGCTGCAGCAGCGCGGCGACGCGTGCCGCCTCCTCGGTCGGTGGGCAGATCTGGTACAGCCGCAGCGGCTCGATCAGGATGTCGCGCACCCGCAGCCGCGGGTTCATGGAGCCGCGGGCGTTCTGGTAGATGAAGGCGACCTCGCGCGCGAAGCGCTGGCGCCCGGCCGCGTCGAGCGTGCCGAACTCGGCCTGCCGGTAGCGCAGGCGGCCGTCGCTGGGCGGCTCCAGGCCGAGCATCAGCCGCACCAGCGTCGACTTGCCCGACCCGCTTTCGCCCACCAGCGCGACCGAGTCGCCGGCCGCGATGTCCAGCCGCACGCCGTCGAGTGCCTTCAGGCGGCGGGGTGCACGCCGGCCGAAGAGGCCCGTGCGCGGACCGTGGCCGACGGCGTACGACTTCTCCACATCGTGCATTTCGAAGAGCAGGCTCATGCGGCCACTCCCTCGTTGTCGGCCGCGAGGATGCGGTCGATCTCCCAGCAGGCCAGGCTGCGCCCGGCGCGCAGATCCAGGGGCGGGCGTTCCGCCGCGCAGCGGGGCCGGGCGTGCGGGCAGCGGGTCGCGAAGCGGCAGCCCGCGGGCATGTCGGCCGCGCCCGGCACGGTGCCAGCCAACGGTTCGAGCTGGACCGAGTCGAGCTCGACCACGCAACGGCGCAGGCCCACGGTGTAGGGGTGCAGTGGACGGCCGAGCACGGCCTGGGCGGGGCCGGTTTCGACGATCTGGCCGGCGTACATCACCGCGATGTCGTCGCACACCTGCGATGCCAGCGCCAGGTCGTGCAGCACGAAGATGGCGCTCGAGCCGAGCGCGCGAACCCGCGTGAGGATCAGTTCCATGATCTGCGCCTGGATGGTCACGTCCAGCGCGCTGGTCGGCTCGTCGGCGATCAGCAGTTCGGGGTTGCAGGCCAGCGCGATCGAGATCATCACGCGCTGCTGCATGCCGCCCGACAGCTGGTGCGGGTAGGCGGCCAGGCGCGTGCGCGCGTCGGGAATGCCGACGCTGTCGAGCAGTTCCACGGCGCGTTCGATGGCCTGTCGGCGGTCGAGCCGCAGATGGCGGCGCAGCGGTTCGCAGACCTGGTCGCCGATGGTGAAGCAGGGGTCGAGCGCCGCCGACGCGTCCTGGAAGACCAGGCCGATGCGGCGCCCGCGCAGCGTCTGGAAGCGCTTCTCCGGCAGGCCGACCAGCTCTTCGCCGTCGAAGCGCATGCTGCCCTGCATCCGCACCTCGGGCGCCTGCAGCAGACCGATCAGCGCCATCGCGAGCGTGGACTTGCCGGCGCCCGACTCGCCCAGCAGGCCGAGCGTGCGGCCCGCGCCCAGGGAGAGGGTCACGCGGTCGAGCACCGCGTTGCCGCCGCGTTCCAGCGTGAGGTCTTCCACCGCCAGCAGCGGCGGCCCGGCCGGCGCCGCGGCGGGAAAACCGTCGTCGGCGTACATGCTCACCGGCCCTCCGATCGCGGCGCGAAAGCGTTGCGCAGCCCGTCGCCCATCAGCGTGAGCCCGACCAGCAGCACGGCCAGCGCGAGGCCCGGCCAGGTCGAGATCCACCAGGCCATCGTGATGAAGCCGCGGCCTTCCGCGATCATCAGGCCCCAGTCCGGCGTCGGCGGCACCACGCCCAGGCCGAAGAAGGACAGGCCCGACTCCAGCCGGATGGCCGTGCTGATGCGGATGCCCGCCTGCACCAGCAGCGAAGAGGTCACGTGCGGCAGCAGATGCCGCAGCACGATGCGCAGCTTGGGCACGCCCATCAGGCCGGCGGCTTCGACGAAGGGCAGCGACTTCACCTGCAGCACGTCGGATCGCACGATGCGCGCGAACGGGCCGATGAAGGACACGGCCAGCGCATACACCAGCTTGTCCACGCCCATGCCCAGCACGGCGATGAAGGCGATGGCCAGGATGATCTCGGGGAAGGCGAGGATGGCGTCGACCAGGCGCATCAGCGCCCATTCGATGCGCCCGCCAGCCAGGCCCGCGACGAGGCCGACGACGAGCCCGCCGGCCAGGCCGAGCGCCACCGAGCCGAAGCCGATGCCCAGCGCCAGCCGCGCGCCGTAGAGCAGGCGCGAATACAGGTCCTGCCCGAAGGAGTCGGTGCCCAGCCAGTGGTCCGCGCTCGGTGGCTGCAGCGCCACGGCGAAGTCCTGCACGGTCGGGTCGTGCGTGGCCAGCCAGGGCGCGAACAGCGCCAGCAGCGCGAAGAGGCCGACGATGCCGATGCCCACCAGCGCCGAAGGCTCGCGCCGGATCGGATGCCACCAGCGCTGGCGCCAGCCGGCCGTGGGCGCCATGGACTGCGGGGCCCCCGCGGAAGAAGAAGGAGGAAGGACGACGCTCATGGGGGCCAGTCGATGAAGGGCAAAGGCAAGGTCGAGGTGCGCTCGGGCGTCATCGCCGGCGCAGCCGCGGATCGAGCCATTGGTAGGTCTGGTCGACCAGCAGGTTGACCAGCACGAAGAAGAGCGCGGTGAGCATGATCCCGGCCTGCACCACGCCGTATTCGCGGTTGAGCACGGCGGTGGTGATCATCATGCCCAGGCCGGGGATGGCGAACACCACCTCGGTCATGACGGCGCCGCGCAGCAGGCCGCCGAGCTGCAGCCCGATCACCGTGACCAGCGGCATCAGCACGTTGCGCATGGCGTGCACGCCGACCACGCGCCACATCGGCTCGCCGCGCGCACGCACGGCGCCAATGAAGGGTTGGGCCATCACGTCGATCAGGCTCGCGCGCGTGGTGATGGCGATCAGGCCGGCGTAGTACGCGCCCAGCGTGATGGCCGGCAGCGCCAGGTGGTGCATGCCGGCGGCGAAGTCTTCCCACGGCCGTACGAAGCCCATGGTCGGGAACCAGCCCATGCCCACGCCGAACACCCACACCAGCACGATGCCCAAGTAGAAGCTCGGCACGGCTGAGCCGAGCACCGACAGCGACGAGACGAGCCAGTCGACCGGCCCGCCGCGCCGCAGCGCTGCCAGCATGCCGGCCGGCACGCCGATCAGCAGCGCCATCGCCAGGGCCAGCGCCGACAGCGTCAGCGTG
Organism: Variovorax sp. YR752; assembly: GCA_943372425.1. GTDB lineage: Bacteria > Pseudomonadota > Gammaproteobacteria > Burkholderiales > Burkholderiaceae_C > Variovorax. Next base: position 9,661 of record CALRYR010000078.1, read on the forward strand.
ATCGGCAGCGCCTCGTACACCGCCTGTTTGAAGATGTCGGCGTGGCTGATGTACGAGGTGCCCCAGTCGCCGCGCACGAAGCCGCCGAGCCAGTTCAGGTACTGCTGCGGCCAGGGCAGGTCGAGCCCGAGTTCGCGCGTGAGCTTGGCGTGCGCTGCCGGTGAATACTCCGCGCCCAGCATCAGCGACACCGGGTCGCCCGGTGCCAGCTTGAGGAACCAGAAGGCGGCGATCGAGACCACCGCCAGCACCAGCAGCGTCTGCATCAACCGGGAGAACAGCGCGCGGGCCATGTCGTGGTCTACCTCTTAGGCCTTGAGGCTGACCGTGTGCATGTTCATCAGGTTCACCGGCACGTACTTGAAGCCGTCCACGCGCTTGTTGAAGATCTTGTAGACCTTGGTGTGCGCGAGCACGGCCATCGGTGCGTCCTGCATCAGCATGATGTCCTCGGCCTGCTCGTAGAGCTTCTTGCGCGCGGCCACGTCGACGATCTGCGACGCCTGCAGGATCAGCGCGTCGAAGGCCGGGTTGGCATAGCCCACGCGGTTCCACGGCATGCCGCTGAGCCACTCGGGGCGAATGGTCTCGTCCGGGTCCAGGTCGGCTTCCCAGGCGGCGTCGTAGAAGTCGTAGTCGCCGGCGTTGGTGCGCTTGTTGAGCACGGCCGGGTCCATCAGCTCGAGCTTGGCCTTGATGCCGATCTTCGCCAGCATCGGGATGATGAGCTGCGCGTTGCGGCTGCCGCTGCCGCCGTTGGAGGTGAAGGCTTCCGAGGCCAGATAGACCGGCGCCACCTCGCCCTGGTCCTTGGCCTTGGCGCGGTAGGCCTGCGCCTTTTTCAGGTCGAAGAACTGGCCGCGGCCCGACTTGGCGATGGCCGGGTCGTAGAAGTTCGACATCGGCGGCGACACCATCGAATAGGCCGCGATCGCATCGCCGAAGTAGCCCTGCTTGACCAGCACGTCGCGGTCGATCGCGTAGGCCACGGCCAGCCGCAGGTTCGGGTCGTCGAAGGGCGCGCGCTTGGTGTTCATGCCGAGGAAGGCGTAGTTGCCCTCGACCTCGCCGAAGACCTGCAGGTTCTTGTTCGCGCGCAGCTGCGACATGAACTGGAAGGGGCAGGCGTCGAGCGCATCGATCTGGCCCGAGATCAGCGCCGCCACGGCAGACGTCGGTTCCTTGATCAGCTGGATGCTGATCTTGTCGAGGTAGGGCAGGCCCTTCTCGAAGTAGTCGGGGTTGCGCTGCAGCTCGATCATCTCGTTCTCGCGCCACTGCACGAACTTGAACGGGCCGGTGCCCACCGGGTTGCGGCCGAAGTCCTTGCCGAACTTCTCCACCGCGCGGCGCGAGACGATCGTGCCCGCGCGGCCGGTGGCGCCGTTCATGGCCACCGGGAAGAAGGCGAAGGGCTTGTTGTAGCGGATGCGCACGGTCAGCGGGTCGATGATGTCGATGCCTTCGAGCGAGGCCACCATCCAGGCGTGCGGCGAACCGGTCTTGGGGTCCTTCACGCGCTCGATGCTCCACTTGACGGCCGCGGCGTCGCAGGCATCGCCGTCATGGAACTTGACGTCGGGGCGCAGCTTGAAGACGTGCGTCTTGTCGTCGGTCATCTCCCAGCTCGCGGCCAGATCGGGCACGAAGGTGACCTTCTTGCCGTCGTACGCGACCTTGAGCAGGCCGTTGTAGATGTTGTTGTGGATCTTGATGGCGGCCAGCGAGCCGGTGAAGTGCGGGTCGAGCGTGTCCGGCGGCACCACCTGGCCCCACTTCAGCGTGCCGCCGCGCTTGGGCTCCGCGGCCGCAGCCACGTTCGGGCCGAGCAGCGCGGCACCGCCGGCTGCTGCCGTGGCGGCCGACAGGGCGCCGGCCTGCATCACGCGCAGGAAGTCGCGCCGACCGAAATCGGTGGCGAGGCGTTCGGCGAGTTGGCGTTTGAAATCGGGCTGGTCCATCGAAAACTCCGTTGCAGTTGATGAGAAGAAGGAGAGGAGAAGAGCGGATTCAGTGGCCGAGGGCGCAGCCATCCTTGCGCGGGTCGGAGGCGCCAT
>CALRYR010000079.1:0-11702 GCA_943372425.1 Variovorax sp. YR752
CGCGAGGGAGGCGAGCGCTTTGATGATGGGCATGGCGCTGCAATTCTGCGCCGACATCGCCGCCGCTACCGCTTGTCGTCGGCCCCTTCTTCGACCTGCGACGCGTCGGTGCCCTCGCCGTCTCCCGCATCGCCCGAACCAGGGTAGCCAGCGGTCTTGTGCTGTTCCCGGCCCATGCGGCTGCCCTCCATCGGGTCGTCCTGGCCGATGGCGCGGTTCTGTTCGATGTTGCGGCCGGAGGCGGCGCCGCGGTCGCCTGCGCGGGCCTCGTGCATGTCCGTCGTTGTCGTGGGTGCAGGCGGCGTGGTCTTGCTGGGGGTCGATGTCATGGCATGTCCTTTCGTTCGATGGAATGCCATGACCTTGCGCCGGCCCCGGTGCGGCGTCGAGCCGGATAACAGGGCGCGCGAACGTAGGCCGCTGCGTCTCAGTGCTGCATCGCCCGCACGAAATCGACGAAGGCCCGCAGCGGCGCCGGCAGGTTCTGCCGCCCCGAGAAGTAGAGAAACGGCCCGGAGAAGCTCGGCCACCAGGGCTCGAGCACCGGTTCCAGCTCGCCACGGTCGATGAACGGCCGCAGCCAGTCCTCGAACAGATAGATGATCCCGCTGCCGGCCACCGCGGCGTCGACGGCGAGATCGGCGGTCGCGCCCAGGCCGACGATGAGCGGCCCCTTCGTGTCGACCTTGACCGATGTGCCGTTGCGCTCGAAGTCCCACGCCGGCATCGCGCCGCTCGAGAAGCGCCCGCGCAGGCAGTCATGGTCGAGCAGTTCGCGCGGGTGCACGAGGCGGCCGCGGCGATCGAGGTACGCCGGCGATGCGGCCGCAGCGAAGCGCTGCACGCGCGGGCCGATGGGCACGGCGACCATGTCCTGCTCGAGGCGCTCTTCATAGCGGATGCCCGCGTCGGCACCTTCGGCCAGCACGTCGACGAAGCGGTCTTCGGCGATCACCTCGAGGCAGATGTCCGGGTACTTCGCGAGGAAGGGCGGCACGATGCGCGGCAGCACGAGCCGCGAGGCGCTCACCGGCACGTTGAGCCGCAGGCGGCCCGCTGGCCGATCTCGAAAGCCGTTGACCACGTCGAGCGCCGCGTGGACCTCGCCGAGCGCGGGTGCGAGCCGCTCCATCAGGCGTGCGCCGGCATCGGTGGGCGCCACGCTACGGGTGGTGCGATGCAGCAGCCGGACACCCAGCCGGGTTTCGAGCCGACGGACCGCGTCGCTCAGGCGCGATGCGCTGGTGCCGGCCACACGCGCGGCATTGCGGAATCCACCCTCTCGGGCCACGGCCAGGAAGGCGGTGAGGTCTGCCAGATCGTCCATGACTGTCCTGATTTCTGCACGGCCTGTGCAGATTGCATTGGATTGTCGCGCAGCACATGCGCTCCTAAATTCGTGACACACCACTTCTCGAAGGACTGCACCATGACCCGCACCGCTTCCGCCAGCACCTACCGCCTGGGCGCCCGCACCGTGAATCGCCTGGGCTACGGCGCCATGCAGCTCGCCGGCCCCGGCGTGTTCGGCCCGCCGAAGGACACCGCCGCCGCGCTCGCCGTGCTGCGCGAAGCCGTGGCCCTCGGCATCGACCACCTCGACACCAGCGACTTCTACGGACCGCACATCACCAACCAGCTCATCCGCGAGGCGCTGCATCCCTACCGCGACGACCTCGTGATCGTCACCAAGGTCGGTGCCGTGCGCGGCGACGACGCCTCGTGGAAGCCCGCCTTCTCCGCGGCGGACCTGGAACGCGCGGTGCACGACAACCTGCGCCACCTCGGCCTGGATGTGCTCGATGTCGTGAACCTGCGCGCGATGTTCGACGTGCACGGCCCGGCCGAAGGCTCGATCGAGGCGCCGCTGACGGCATTGGCCGAACTGCAGCGCCGCGGCCTGATCCGGCACATCGGCCTGAGCAATGTCACGCCGGCGCAGATCGAACAGGGCCGCAGCATCACGCCGATCGTCTGCGTGCAGAACCAGTACAACCTCGTGCATCGCGACGACGACGCCCTGATCGACCAGCTCGCCGCCAGCGGAACGGCCTACGTGCCCTTCTTTCCGCTGGGTGGTTTCACGCCGCTGCAATCGGGCGCGCTGAACGACGTGGCCGCGCGGCTGGGGGCGACGCCGATGCAGGTGGCGCTCGCATGGCTGCTGCGCCGGTCCCCGAACATCCTGCTCATTCCCGGCACGTCATCGGTGGCGCATCTCCGGGAGAACCTGGCGAGTGCGGCGCTCGAGCTCAGTGACGAGGATCTGGCGACCTTGAACGGTCTGTCGGCGCGTCGCTGACGCGTTCGCCCCCGGCGCGTCGGGCGCCGACCAGGAAGAGTTCGAGGCACAGCGGCGAGGCCTTCCGCCGGGCCGCAGCCAGATCGCTCGCGTAGTCGGACAGCACGCCGACGCCGACCGCGTGCAGGCCCTGCGCGACCGACGCGGGACGCAGGCCCGCCCGCAGTTGCTGGCGCCGTTGCGCGATCGTCATCACCTGGCCGAGACGGTGCACGGCATCGGCCTGCGCCTGCGCCACGCGCGTCACGACGTCGGCGGGCAACTCCGACCGTACGCCCTGGCGCAGCACGATCTTCACGACACGCGACTGCCACGGGTCCGCCATGCAGCCTTCGATCTGCCAGCACAGCCGTTCGCGCAACAGTTCGAGCGGCTGTAGATGCGCCTGATAGGCGGCCGTGTCGGCGCCGACGTCCAGCGGCCACCGCATGTCCCGGAGCACCTCGGCCACCAGCGTGGCCTTGTCGGCGAAGTGCCAGTACACCGCGCCGCGCGTCACGCCGGCACGCGCTGCCACGTCTTCCAGCGTGGTGGCGTGCACGCCACCTTCGGCAAACATGATGAGCGCGGCCTCGAGGACGCGCCTGCGGGTGAGGTCCGCTTCGGCCTTGGTGCGTCTCACGACGGTGCCACCCCGGTGGGATGCGGCGACATGCGACGTCACCGATCAGGGCTGGGAAGCGGCAGAGACCGTGGCCACCGGCGTGCCCGTCGTCTCGACCCAACCACCGCCCAGCGTCTTGTAGAAGGTCACGAGGTTGGTGAAGCGCGACAGCCGCGTGCTGATGAGGTTCTGCTGCGCGCTGTAGAGCGAGCGTTGCGCATCGAGCACGCTGAGGTAGCTGTCGACGCCGCGCTTGAAGCGGGCATCCGACAGCCGGTAGCTCTCGGACGTGGCATCGACCAGCGCCTGCTGCGCATCGAGCTGGCGGCCCAGCGTGTTGCGCGCGGCGAGCGCATCCGACACTTCGCGGAACGCGGTCTGGATGGCCTTCTCGTACTGGGCCACGTAGATGTCTCGCTCGGTCTTGGCGATGTCGAGGTTGGCCTGGTTGGCCCCGCCATCGAAGATCGGCAGCGAGATCTGCGGCGAGAAGCTCCAGCTGCCCGACCCGCCCTTGAACATGCCCGACAGGCTCGCGCTGGAACTGCCGGCCGAGGCGGTGAGGCTGATGCTCGGGTAGAAGGCCGCGCGTGCGGCGCCGATGTTGGCGTTGGCCGCCTTCAGGGAGCGCTCGGCCTCGAGGATGTCGGGGCGGCGCTGCAGCAGGTCGGACGGCAGGCCCGGCGGGATGCTGGCGAGCGGGCTGGCCGCGGCCGTGGCGCCATCGGGCAACGCCTTGGGCAGCAGCGCGTCCGGCAGGTCGGCACCGACCAGCAGCACCAGCGCATTGCGGTCCTGCGCCACCTGCGCGGTGTACTTCTCGACGTCGACCCGCGCCGTCTCGACACTGGTCTGCGCCTGGCGCAGCGTGAGCGCGGAGGCCGAGCCCAGATCGAAGCTGCGCTGATTGAGCTTGTAGGTGTTGCTCTGGCTGGCGAGCGTGTCCTGCGCGAGCTTGAGCTGGTCCTGGTCGGCCGCCATCGTGAGGTAGGCCGTCGCGACCTCGGCCACCAGGCTGATCTGCGTGCTGCGGCGCGCTTCCGCCGTGGAGAAGAACTGCTCGAGCGCCTGCGCGTTGAGGCTGCGCACCCGGCCGAACAGATCGAGCTCGTAGGCGCTGAAGCCCAGCGAGGCGCTGTAGCTGTGCGACACGGTCGGCTGGCCGCTGATCGACAGGTCGCCCGGCGTGCGGCTGCCGCTGCCGCTGCCGCTGGCCTTGATCGACGGGAACAGCGCGGCGTCCTGCACGCGGTAGGTCGCGCGGGCTTTCTCGATGTTGAGCACGGCCACGCGCAGGTCGCGGTTGTTGGCCAGCGACATCTCGATCACGCGCTGCAGCGACGGGTCGGTGAAGACGTTGCGCCAGCCGATCTCGGCCACCGCTGTCGTGGCGGCACCGCCCGTGTCGCCGGAGAAGGTGGTCGGCACCGGTGCAGCCGGCTGCTCGTACGTCGGCATCAGGCTGCAGCCGGCGAGGAAGACGGCCAGCGTCAGGGGGGCCAATGTGAAGCGGGACATGTCAGACACCTTCCGAAGCGGCCGGGGCCGGTTGGCCATGGGGGGCCGCAGCGCCCGGCTCGGCCGGCTTGCGCTTGTTGAACAGACCCATCACGAGGACGAAGAACAGCGGCACGAAGAAGATGGCGAGGATGGTGCCGGACAGCATGCCGCCGATCACCGCCGTGCCCAGCGCGTGCTGCGCACCGGCGCCGGCACCACTGCCGAGCACCATGGGCAGCACGCCCAGGATGAAGGCGAGCGAGGTCATCAGGATCGGGCGCAGCCGCATGCGGACCGCGGCCAGCGCTGCATCGACCAGGCTCATGCCCTCCTCGTGCAGGTCCTTGGCGAACTCGACGATCAGGATGGCGTTCTTCGACGCCAGGCCGATGGTGGTGAGCAGACCCACCTGGAAGTACACGTCGTTCATCTTCCAGGTCAGGATCGCACCCAGCAATGCGCCCAGCACGCCGAGCGGCACCACCATGATCACGGAGAACGGGATCGCCCAGCTCTCGTAGAGCGCGGCCAGGCACAGGAACACGATCAGGATCGACAGCGCATACAGCAGGCCGGTCTGGCCACTCGATGCCTTCTCCTGGCGCGACAGGCCGGTCCATTCGTAGCCGATGCCCGGCGGCAGCTTGGCGACCGCGGCCTCGACGATGGCGAGCGCCTCGCCGCTCGATGCAGCACCCGGCATGGCCATGCCCAGGATTTCCACCGACGGCACGCCGTTGTAGCGCTCCAGCCGCGGCGAACCCGAACTCCAGCTTGCCTTGGCGAAGGCCGTGAACGGAACCATGGTGCCGGCACTGTTGCGCACGTACCAGCGGTCGATGTCCTCCGGCAGCATGCGGTACTTGGCGTCGGCCTGCAGCATCACCTTCTTCACGCGACCCTTGTCGATGAAGTCGTTGACGTAGCTGCTGCCCCACGCGGCCGAGAAGGTGTCGTTGATGTCGGACATCGACAGGCCCAGCGCGCCGGCCTTGTGCGGGTCGATCTCCAGGCGGAACTCCGGCGTGTCCTCCATGCCGTTAGCCCGCACCGCCACCAGTCGCTTGTCCTTCGACAGTTCGCCCAGCAGCTGGTTGCGCGCCTGCATCAGCGCCGCATGGCCCAGGTTGGCCTGATCCTGAAGCATCAGGTCGAAGCCGGTGGCGTTGCCAAGTTCGGACACGGCCGGCGGCGCGAAGGCGAAGACCTTGGCGTCGCGGATCGTCGCGAAGAAGGCGCTGGCCTTGGCGGACACGCCGGTCACGCTCAGCGCGTCGCCCTTGCGCTCGTCCCAGGGCTTGAGCTTGACGAAGGCGAAGCCGGTGTTCTGGCCGCTGCCCGCAAAGCTGAAGCCCGACACCGCGAAGACGCCGGCGACCGCGTCCTTCTGGTCTTCCAGGAAGTGGTGCTCCACCTGCAGGATCACGTCGTTGGTGCGCGCGGCGGTGGCACCGGGCGGTGTCTGGATCAGCACGAACAGCGTGCCCTGGTCCTCGTCGGGCAGGAAGCCGACCGGCAGCTTCAGGAAGCCGAACACCACCGCCGCCAGCAGCACGGCGTAGACGATCATGTAGCGCCAGCCCTTGCCCAGCATGTGGCGCACGATGCCCTGGTAGCGGCCATTGCCGCGGTCGAAGCTGCGGTTGAACCAGCCGAAGAAGCCGGTGCTCGCCATGGCATGGCCCTTGGCCACCGGCTTGAGCAGGGTGGCGCACAGCGCCGGCGTGAGCACCAGGGCCACCAGCACCGACAGCGTCATGGCCGACACGATGGTGATGGAGAACTGGCGATAGATCACGCCGGTCGAGCCGCTGAAGAAGGCCATCGGCACGAACACCGCGGCCAGCACCAGGGCCACGCCGACCAGCGCGCCGGTGATCTGGTCCATCGACTTGCGCGTGGCCTCCTTCGGCGAGAGGCCCTCCTCCGTCATCACCCGCTCGACGTTCTCCACCACCACGATGGCGTCGTCCACCAGCAGGCCGATGGCCAGCACCATGGCGAACATCGTCAGCGTGTTGATCGAGTAGCCGAAGGCCGACAGCACGCCGAAGGTGCCCAGCAGCACGACCGGCACCGCGATGGTCGGGATCAGCGTGGCGCGGAAGTTCTGCAGGAAGAGGTACATCACCAGGAACACCAGCACCACGGCCTCGATCAGGGTGCGCACCACCTCTTCGATCGAGATGCGCACGAAGGGCGTGGTGTCGTAGGGCTTCTGCACCTTCATGCCCGGCGGGAAGAACTTGGCGAGTTCGTCCACGCGGGCGTCGATGGCCTTCACCGTGTCGAGCGCATTGGCGCCGGTGGCCAGCTTGATGGCCAGGCCCGCGGCCGGCTTGCCGTTGTAGCGGCCGACGGTCGAATACGACTCCTGGCCGAGCTCGATGCGCGCGACGTCGCGCAGTCGCACCTGCGAGCCGTCGGTCTGGGTGCGCAGCAGGATCTCCTCGAACTCCTTGGCCGTCTTCAGCCGCGTCTGCGACGTGATGGTCGCGTTGATCTGCTGGTTGCTCGTCGCAGGCAGCCCGCCGAGCTGGCCGGCGGAGACCTGGGCGTTCTGCGCCGAGATGGCGTTCTTGACGTCGATCGGCGTGAGGTTGAAGTTGGCGAGCTTGTCCGGGTCGAGCCACACGCGCATCGCGTACTGCGCGCCGAACAGCGTGGTGTCACCCACGCCTTCGACGCGGCTGATCGCGTCCTGCACGTTGGCGGCCACATAGTCCGACAGGTCGGAGCCGTTCATGCTGCCGTCTTCGGATGTGAAAGCCAGCACGTTCAGGAAGTTGGCAGCCGACTTGGTGACGGTCACGCCCTGCTGCTGCACTTCTTGCGGCAGCAGCGCCGTGGCCAGCGCGAGCTTGTTCTGCACCTGCACCTGCGCGGTGTCGGGGTTGGTGCCGTTCTCGAAGGTCAGCGTGATGGTGACCGAGCCGGACGACTCGCTGGTCGAGGCCATGTAGCTCAGCCGGTCGAGCCCCTTCATCTTCTGTTCGATGACCTGGGTGACGGTGTCCTCCAGCGTCTTGGCGGAAGCGCCGGGATAGTTGGCGGTGACCGCGATGGCGGGCGGCGCGATGCTCGGGTACTGCGCGATCGGCAGAGTGAAGATCGCGAGGACCCCGGACAGCATCACGATGATGGCCAAGACCCAGGCGAAGATGGGGCGGTCGATGAAGAAGCGTGCCATGACGGTCTTTCGCGCGGGTCAGCTCGACGCTTTGGTGCTGGCAGCCTCGGGTGCCGGTGTGGGCGCCTGGGCCTTGGCCGCGCCGTCCGGCTGCTTCGGCGTCCACGGGGTGACCTTCACCTCGACGCCCTGTCGGGCGCTCTGCTGGCCGTCCACCACGAGCTGGTCGCCCGCCTGCAGGCCGCTGCGCACCAGCCACTGGTCGCCCACGGCGCGTTCGGTCTCGAGCATGCGGCGCTGCAGCTTGTTGTCGCTGCCCACCACATAGGCCGTCGGCTTGCCGGCGTTGTCACGCGACACGGCCTGTTGGGGCACCAGCAGGCCCTGCTCCTTCACGCCTTCCTGCAGCACGGCGCGCACATACATGCCGGGCAGCAGGTCGGCCTTCGGGTTGGGGAACACCGCGCGCAGCGTGATCGAGCCGGTGTTCTGGTCGACGGTGACATCCGAGAACTCGAGCTTGCCTTCGAGCGGGTAGGTGCTGCCGTCTTCCAGCGTGAGCTTTACGACGGCGGCGTTGGCGCCCGCCTGCTGCAGGTCGCCACGGGCCATGGCCTGCTTCAGGCGCAACAGCGATGCGCTGGGCTGGGTGACATCGACGTAGATCGGGTCGAGCTGCTGGATGGTCGCAAGCGCGGTGGTCTGGTTGGCCGTGACCAAGGCGCCCGGCGTGACGCTCGACTTGCCGATGCGACCCGAGATGGGCGCGTCGACGCGGGCGTAGGCCAGGTTGATGCGGCTGGTCTCGACGTTCGCCTTGGCGGAAGCCACGTCGGCCTCGCCCTGGCCGAGCGAAGCGGCGGCATCGTCGTAGTCCTGCTGGCTCACGGCCTGAATGGCGACCAGTTCCTTGTAGCGGTCGGCCTTCAGCCGCGTGGTCTTCAGGCTGGCCTGCGCCTTGGCCAGGGCGGCCACGTTGCTGTCGTAGGTCGCCTTGTAGGTGGCCGGGTCGATCTGGTACAGCGCGCTTCCAGCCTTCACGTCGCTGCCCTCGCGGAAGTTGCGCGTCTTGATGATCCCGCTGACCTGCGGGCGCACGTCGGCGATGAGGAACGGGGACGTGCGCCCCGGGAGTTCGGTGCTCAGCACGACACGTTGCGGCTGCACCGTGACCACGCCGACCACGGGGGTACCGGCTGCTGGCGGCGCGCCGCCAGGCGGCTTGCCGCAGGCCGTGAGCAGACAGGCGGCGGCAAGCGCCGCGATGAGGGTCGAGCTGAAGGTGAAGGCGGGACGCATGGAAATCTCCAGGAAGGCAGTGCGAGGCATCAAGCCGGATATCGGTGATCGGTTATCGGCATCGCGAAGAAAAGGTGAAGTCTTCACGCCGCCTTATCAATACCGTACTGTACGGTAATTTATTTGACTTGAGGGTCCCAGTCAAGCAATACTGAACACTCTGGTTCAGAAATGAGGAAGAAATGAGGAGACAACCCCATGCGCGTTAGAACGGAAGCCAAGCGAGATGCGATCCTGGAGGCCGCATCGAAGGTCTTCCTCGAACTGGGCTTCGAAGGCGCGTCGATGGCCGAGATCGCGGCACGCGTGGGCGGCTCGAAGGCGACGCTGTATGGCTACTTCGGATCGAAGGAAGAGCTGTTCGTCGAAGTGATGCATGGCGCGGCCCTGCGCCACTTCGAACCCATCTTCGCGGCCCTGGAGAACGACAGCGACGACGTGCCGCTGGCCCTGCAGCGCTTCGGCGAACGCGCGATGGCGGTGCTCTGCCAGGAGCCGGCTGTCCAGGCACGGCGCGCGATCATTGCGGAATCGGGTCGCAGCGACATCGGCCTGCGCTTCTACGAGGGCGGCCCGAAGAAGGGCTCGATCGAACTCGGCCGCTACCTAGCCCTGCAGATGGGCAAGGGCCGGCTGCGCACAAGCGACCCGACGGTCGCCGCGCATCACCTGATGGCGCTGCTGGAATCCGAGACGATCACGCCCCGGATCTTCGGCATCGAGAAGGCGCTGACCAAGGCGCAGATCCGGCAGGCCGTGAGCCGGGCGCTGGAGACTTTCCTGGGCGGCCACCGGCCTTCTGCGCCGGACGAAATCTAAGCCCGCATGCTGAGTTTTTTGATCCGCGCCCGCTAGCGTTCTCCCTACCATCGACGTCATTCATCGAAATGACCGAGATGTCGAACGCCCTCCCCACCACCGACAGCAAGCCCTTCAACCAACCGCTGGGCGGCGATGTCATGCCGCGCTTCGCGGGCATCGCGACGATGATGCGGCTGCCGTTCCAGGAGACATCCGACGGGCTCGACGCCTGTTTCGTCGGCGTGCCCTTCGACCTCGGCACCTCGAACCGGTCGGGCGCGCGCTTCGGGCCGCGCCAGGTGCGCAGCGAATCGGTGCTGCTGCGGCCCTACAACATGGCGACGCGGGCGGCGCCCTTCGACTCGCTGCAGGTGGCCGACATCGGCGACGTGGCGACCAATGCGTACAACATCTTCGATTCCATCGGGCGCATCGAAACCGCGTACGACGCGATCATCGCGAACGGCTGCCGGCCGATCACCATCGGGGGCGACCACACCATCGCCTGGCCGATCCTGCGGGCGATGCGCAAGCGCTACGGCCCGATCGGCGTGGTGCATGTCGATGCGCATGCCGACGTGAACGACACGATGGGCGGCGAGAAGATCGCGCACGGCACGCCCTTCCGCCGCGCGGTGGAAGAAGGCCTGCTCGACTGCCACCGCGTGGTGCAGATCGGCCTGCGCGGCACCGGCTACCACGCCGACGATTTCGACTGGTGCCGCCAGCAGGGCTTTCGTGTGGTGCAGGCCGAGGAATGCTGGCACAAGAGCCTGGCGCCGCTGATGAAGGAAGTGGTCGAGCGCGTCGCGGGTCCGTCGGGCGACGCCCCGGTGTACCTGAGCTTCGACATCGACGGCCTCGACCCGTCGTTCGCGCCGGGCACCGGCACGCCGGAGATCGGCGGGCTCACGGTGCAACAGGGGCTGGAGATCATCCGCGGCCTGCGCGGCCTGAACCTGGTCGGCGCCGACATCGTCGAGATCTCGCCGCCCTACGACCCGCAGGGCACGACCGCGCTGGTCGGCGCCAACCTGGCCTACGAGATGCTGTGCGTGATGCCGGGCGTCGCGTACCGCAACTGAGGTCGTCTGCACCGCGGCACATCAAGCGTCGCTGCGCACCTTGCCCGCGATCCACTCCGTGAAGGCCGTGACCAGCGGGCTGTCGCAGGTCTCCTTGCGGCACACGATGTAGTAGGCGTGCTTGGCCGGCACGCTGCGCTCGAAGAGCCGCACCAGCCGGCCTTCGGCCAGGTCGTCGCCCACCAGCAGGCTGTCGCCCAGTGCGGCGCCCTGCCCGTGCACCGCGGCCTCCATCGCAATGTGCGCATTGCCCATCTCCGTCATGCGGAAGCCTTCGACCGGCACGCCGGCGCTGAGCAGCCAGCGCGTCCATTCGGTGCCGCCGTCTTCGCACAGCAGCGGATGGCTGCGCAGCTCGTCGACCGAACGCACGCCCAGTTGGCCATTGATCATGGCCGGGCTGCACACCGGGAACAGCTCCACATGGGTCAGCAGCCGCACCTCGCGGTCGGGCCAGATGCCGGTGCCGTAGCGGATGCACAGATCGACGGAGGGCGAATAGACCTCCTTGTCGTCGTTCGACGCGATGATCTTCAACTGCACGTCCGGGTAGGCCGCCAGGAACTCGCCGATGTGCCGCGTCAGCACGCGCGAACTCAGGCCCACGGGCGTGGACACCACCAGGTTGCCGCCCATCACCGGGTCGCCCAGCTTGGCCGCAGCCGACGCGATCATCTGGAAGGCCGAGCGCACCGACGGCAGCAGCGCCTCGCCATGCGGCGTGAGCTTGAGCCGCGTCTTGTTGCGGCTGAAGAGCTGCACGCCCAGCGCTTCCTCCAGCGTACGCAGTTGATGGCTGACCGCGCTGGGCGTCACATGGAGTTCGTCGGCGGCCTTGACCACCGTCAGGTGCCGCGCGGTGGCGTCGAAAGCGCGCAGCGCGTTCAAGGGCGGCAGCCGGTTCCTTCCGTTCTGTCGCTTCCCGGATTCATGCATCGATGTCTTCTTTTTCGGAGGGGCCGTGACGCATGCAAGGTTCAG
>CALRYR010000080.1:0-11674 GCA_943372425.1 Variovorax sp. YR752
CGTTACAGAAATTTGGCAGAACATCCGCTCCACGCAAGCCGCTGCAAGAGCCATGTCGACCGCTTCCACCCGACGGAGATCAGGGTTCTTGCGGATGGAAGAAAGAGACATGGAAAGTGGGGGCGGCCCGGGGCGGCCGGCCGTCTGAAAACGACAAAGGAGACGTGGCGCTGCGAACGATCTGCTGACCGGGAGACGTCAATCGCCGCCTTCGACGGTCCAGTGGATCGCCGCGTCCAGGCGCCATCGATCGCCATGACCTGAGACAAAATCAACCGAACTGCCCTGCTCCCCGATCCCATACCCATCGCCGCCATGCTCACCCTCTTCACTTCGCCCCCCTCGCCCTTTGGCCGCAAGGTCCGCATCGCCATCGACGTGCTCGGCATGAACGACCGCATCGAGGTGCTGACCGCCGACACCAACAACCCGGACGATCCGGTGCGGCGCCATAACCCGCTCGGCAAGATCCCCACGCTGCTGCTCGACGATGGCGACACGTTGTTCGATTCGCGCGTGATCGTCGAGTACCTGAACGCGCTGGACGGCCGCGACCTGCTGATTCCGTTCGGTGCCGAGCGCATCGGCGTGCTGCGAGAGCAGGCGTTGGCCGACGGCATCCTCGATGCGGCGCTGCTGCAGGTGTACGAGCGCCGCTACCGTCCGGCCGAGCACCATGTCGAGTCGTGGCTGGAGCATCAGCGCGGCAAGGTGTCACGCGCGCTGGATGCCTTCTCGACGCGGCTGCCGGTCGAACGGCCGGCAGGGCCGAGCGTCGGCGAGATCACGCTGGCCTGCGCACTGGGCTATCTCGATTTCCGGCTCGAAGGCACTTGGCGCACGACGCACCCGGCGCTGGTGGCATGGCTCGACGGCTTCGCGCAGCGGGTGCCCGCCTACGGCCGAACGGCGCCCTGAGACATCGGAACGCGTTCCGTTCGAAGACGCTCAGCCGACCGCGATCGACGGCCCAGCGGCCACAGCGGACGCGGGCACGCCGCGGCGCAGGTACTCGGCCTTGAGTTGCTGTGCGATGAATTCGGAACATGCCCGCAGCCGGCTGACCTCGATCTCGCCCATGCACTCGCCCTGGTAGCGAACATGAACGCGGGGAAAGTTGTGGCTGAGGGCCTGGGCCGCATCGAACACACAGGCGGCGAGCGACGTCAGCCCACGGTCCACATAGCACGCTTCCATCGGCAGCGCGCTCTTCTGCTGCGCACGGACGCTGTAGGTGTACGAGCGCTCGTGGCGCTGGATGAACTCGAGAACCGGTTGCATGGCGAGGCAGCTCCTGGCAGTGGCGGCGACGTTGCCACGCCGCGAGGAGGAGCCATCTTACAAATCGAGACAATTAGCGCAAGCGCGCCCGACGGGCGGTCGGTAATTGCCGCCTGTCGCCGCGCAGGCAGCGCCGCACAGCATGCCCTGCGCGTCTTCGTCGAAGCCCGCGACCGGCTGTGCCTTGGCCAACGACATCCACACCGCGAAGGGCATGCGCGGCTGTGCCCGGTGCAAGGCCGACCGTGCGACGACGAGGCGCCCGCCTTCGAGCAGCAGCACGCCGCATTCCACGGGGACCTCATCGGGCGTGGCGATCGGCCTGCCGCGCGCATCGCAGCCGAGCACGTACCAGCACTCGCCGCCGAGGTCGAGGTAGGCCGCGCGCTTGTCGGGCTTGCGCAGGTCGGCCATCAGGTCGGCGCGCCGCACCTTGATCTCGTGGACGATCGGCTGCGCATAGGCCTCGACGCTGGTGTTGCGGATCGAGAAGACGTCGGGCCGCGCCATGCACCAGCGCGCTTTTCCGCCCTCTTCCACCGGCGGCAATCGGGCGCGCAGACTGAGGCCGCGCCAGGCGATGCGGCCGTTGCGCGTCATCTCGCGCGCCACCTGCTCGACCAGCGCCTCGTGGGCCGACAGCGCCGCGCGGTTCACCACGAGCGAACTGGCGATGTGGGCGATGCCGCGGTCGGTCACCCGCAGCGTCTCGTGCCCCACGGCCGAACGCTGGCGCTCCAGCAGGCCGGCGGCGAGCAGATCGACCTCGACCGCGTCGCAGCAGGGCCAGCCGGCGGAGCGATAGATGTCGCGCAGGCGGCGCGCGTGGGCGCGGTTCACCACGATGTCGCCCGGTGGCGGTTCGATCACCGGGGCCGGCTTGCCGGGGTCGGTCACGGGCGGCACGCCGGTGGGCGGGTCGCCCTCGGGTGCGGGCGTCGGCGGAACGTTCGGGGTGGGCGGCACCGGCACATCCGGTGAGGGCGGTGGCGGGCCGATGGGCGCACCGGCCGCCTCGCGCTGCAGGGCGAAAGCAATCATCGCCACAGGTTAGCGAAAAGAGGTGCCCGAAGCGAGCGCCGCACGGTGACAAAACACAAGCGCCGTCAGGGCTCGACGTTGACGCTCACCGGGCCCAATTCCTTCTCGCCCTGGGCCTGCGCCGCATTGGCCGCGCCGCCCCATTCGAAGGGCACGCGCAGCAGTTCGCGGCCGCCCTGCTCCCGCGCCACTTCCACGGCGAGCTGGTAGCGCCCGGCAGGCAACCCCGCCAGCGCGCCTGTCGCACCGGTGAAATGCAGCGCATGCGTGCCGACCGGCCGCGTGGCGCCGGTGACGCCATCGACGGGCAGCGCCAGCTGCTCGCCGCCGGCGCGCCACCAGGTGCGCAGGTGGCGCAGCCAGCCGCGGCCCTGGTTGTCGCGCAGGCGCGTGTCGTACCAGACGGCCAGCGTGCCCATCACCGCCTTGCTGTTGTCGGCTTTCTCGACCCATGCCGCCAGGTAGGGGCGGTAGTACGACGCCGCGGCGACTTCGGGCAAGGTCAGCTGCAGCGTGAGCGATGCCGCGGCGGCTGGCCCGGTCGCCCAGGCCAGCGCCACCGCACCCAGCCAGGGTCTAGCTGTCATTGCTCACCCCGCGGGCGCTGCGGGTCGGCCTTGGACACGCTGCCGTCGTTGTTGGTGTCCAGACCTTTGAAGGTCTTGTCCGCGATGGCCGCGTCTTCGGCCGCCGTGAACTTGCCGTCGCGCGCGCGGTTGACGATGCCGAAGCGCACGTGGGCCTGCTTGATGCTGTTCTCGTAGGCCTTGTCGGGCTGGCGTCCTTCGTCGAAGTACTGGCGCTTGAGACGGCCTTCGAACTCGGCAACGTATTCGTCTTCGCTCAGCACGCCGTCGCCGTTCTTGTCGCCCGCACGGAAGCGCTGGACGCGAACGGCGTCGAACTCGGCGCGCGTGACCACGCCGTCGCGGTTGGTGTCGTAGCTGCCGAGGAAGGCGTCCAGGCTGTGCCCGCCGGCTGGTCGCGCGGGCTGGCCCGCGGCTGCGGCTTGCATGGGTTTCGCTGGCTCGTCGCCGGCGCAGGCCGACAGCAGCACGGTGGTCGCAGCGGCCGCTACGGTCAGAAGGGTCGTGTGAAGCATCTTCATGGTGATGGTCCTTGGGCGGATGGGTCGGCGGGTGTCAGAAGTCGACGTTCAGAGCGACCGTGAAGGTCCGCCCCGGCGCCGTGGAAAGTTCGATCTGGCGACGATCCTGGGCCGACGACGGCTGCAGGCTGTGCGCGTTGCTGTAAGCCCAGTACCGCTTGTCGCCCAGGTTGTAGATGCCGCCGGTGATGCGCATGTTCTTGCTCACGCGCCAGTAGGCCGACAGGTCGAAGCGCGCGAAACCGGGCACGCGGAACAGTTCGGTCGTCGAATCGGTGAGCGTGGCGCCGGGGTCGTTGCTGAACGACTGACGGTTGGTCGCGACGGCCTGCTTGCCCTTCACGAAGACGCCGGTGAGGTTCAGGCCCCAGGCCTTCTCCGGTGCGTCGTAGCCCACGCCGATGATCACCTTGGCGGGCTGGACGGTGTCCAGATCCACCTTCTTATCGCCGGCGAAGTTGGACGTCGAACTGCCCTTGCTGTAGCCCAGCGCCCAGGTGCTGTAGATGCCCTTCGCGGCCGGCGACCAGGTGCCGTGCTCGAGCCGTGCACTCAGCTCCGTGCCGTAGATGGTTGCCTCGTCGCGGTTGCTGGCCTGATACAGGATGTTGAGGTTCGACTGGATGTTGGTGAACAGCTCCGGGTTGTTCGCACGCGTGTACCGGGTGTAGGAGATGAAGTCCTTGTAGCGCGTGTAGAACACCGAGCTGTTGAACACCACGCCCGGTTTCGGCGAGCCCTTCAGCCCCATGTCGAAGGAGTTGCTGGTCTCCTTCTTCAGGTTCTGGTTGCCGACCAGCGCGTAGGAGCCGCCGCCACCGTTCCAGTAGCCGAAGACTTCGCTGTTGGTGGGCGCGCGGCCGCTGCGCTTCCATTGCGCATAGGCGGTCAGCGTCGGCTGGATGTCGTAGAGCACGGCCAGGCTCGGGCTGGCGATGGTGGTGGCCGAGGTGTTGCCGTACATCGTCTCCAGCTGCGCTGCCGTGATGCGGCTGTTGCCGAAGTTGTCCGCATTGCGGATGCTGGGCTTGACCCGGTCCACACGCAGCCCCGGCACTACCGCCAAGCGCCGGCCGCCAACCTGGAAGTCGATCGTGTCTTCCAGGAACAGGCCGGCCCGGTCGGTGGTGGTGTCCGGGAAAGGCTGCTGCGTCGACGAGTCGTACGTCGAATGGAACGGGTGTTCGTTCTTCGTCTGCGAGTAGTTCACGCCGAACTTGAACAGGTGGTTGTCCAGGCGCTTCTCACCCGCGCTGGAGAAGCCGATCTGCCGCGTGGTGTTCTGCGAGGTGTCGCGTCCCACGGCGCGCGTGCTGAACGTCAGCGTGTCGGTGACGTCGTCCATGTCCGTGTCCTGCAGGTAGACGCGGGTGTTCAACCGATCCACGATCCCCCCGGCACCCGGCGTCCAGATGTGGGCCAGGTGGAAGGTGTCGCGCTCGGTCTTGGCGTTCTGCGTCGACCTGCCGGTCACGGCGGTGCCCGCGCTGTTCCAGGCGTCGAAGCTGCTGTCGTTCTGCTTGCGGTAGAGGTCGGCGCCGATCTCGAGCTTGTGCTGCGCGTTCACGCGCATGCTGCCCTTGAGCAGCAGCGCGTCGGAGTGCCAGTCCTCGGGAAAGCTGTCGACGGTGTCGCTGTTGTTCTTCGTCTGCTTGCCGTCGCGACGCACGTAGCTGAAGATGCCCGCGTAGTCGCCCGACAACCCCGCCGCCGTCACGGCCTTCGTCCAGGCGCTGCTGGCATCGCTGTAGCCCAGCTTGCCGCCGAAGTAAAACGGCTTGTTCTCGTTCACATAGTCTTCCGGCGACTTGCTGCGGAAGCTCACCGCCCCGCCGATGCCGCCGGCCGTGCGCTGCGAGTTGGTGGTACCCGACTGGATGTCGACCGCCGAGTAGATGTCCGGGTCGATGAAGTCGCGGCCCATGCCGAAGGTGCCGTCCTGCGCGCGGTTGGTCAGCGGTGCGCGGCTGATGGCGTCGGGCATCTCGATGCCGTCGACATCCAGCCCGATGCGGTTGCCTTCGATGCCGCGGATGTTGTAGCCGGTGGTGCCGCCTCGGTCGTAGCGGCTCGCGCCGCGCGTGCTGCCGGTGACCGTGCCAGGCGCCTCGACCAGCGGCTGGTAGCGCATCACGTCGCCCATGCTCGTGGCGCCGGTCTTCTCGATGTCCTCCTGCGTGATGACGGTGCGCGCGCCGGCTTCCTGGCGCAGCGCATCGGCGGTCACCTGGACTTCATCGAGTGTCTGACGGCTGTCTTCGGGCGTGGCGGCGGTGGGCCGCTGCGGAGCGCTCTGTGAAAGGACCGGTGCCGCATGCCACAGCAAGGCCTGGATGGCGAGGGCCACCAGGCTGACGCGGTGTCGGGGGAGACGGATGAAACCGGGGGATGGAGCGGAGGGTGCGCGAGCGGCACCCCGGTCGCGGCTGGCCATGGCCAGGGCGCTGAACGAAGTCATGCGTTTGCCTTAAATCAAGAGGGTTGTCTCGCTGGACCTCCTGACAAGGAAACATCTGGCTTCAGCCGCGAATTGTAGCCACGCGATGCGATGCGTCTTGAGATGCGCTGGCGCGAAGGCCGGCCGATGGCACGTCCATCGGCCACTGCGAAGCGGCGACACGGCATATCTGCTGTGGCGACAAGTGCTCCAGCAGTTCGGCCATCTCCAGCCGGATGCCGAGCCGGGACATTGCCGAAACCTTGTCCCGCTTCACCAGCCTCTGCGCCGTGAGCAGGTACGCCAGATCGCTCATGCCTGCATCGTCGAGAAGATGCGTGCGACACGCAGGCTGATGCTGGGCCGCGCGGACGGCGACGCGAGGGCTTCCAGCTCCGAAGTGGACCAGTCCGTCTCCGGCGCGACGTGATAAGGCGTATTGCCACAGCGCAGACCGAGTGCCTGGATCTCGCGCGCCAGTTGCATCATGTGCTTCGAACCGCTGGTGTCGCCGCGACGCAGCGCCTCCAGCCCTTGTCGGTACTCGTCCGTCAGGTACTCCCACCGAGAGAACGTGGGGCCCATGGTCATCGTGTGATTGGCGGGGGTCGTCATCTTGCATGTCTCAGGTCAGTCAGAACTCAGCCCACTCCGCAGATTCGTTCTTCGAAGGGGTTGTTGCAGGTGTTGGAAGGCGGTGTGTACCGGCTGTCGCTGCAGGCGACTTCTGCGTCTTTCGTTTCGACGCGCTGGCAACCACCCCGGAAACCCGGCGCGCCGGTGTCGAAGAATGGGCATGCGCGCCATCGTCGGTACCCAGATCGAAGACGCTGACGGCCTCGACCAGACCCAGGGCCTGCTCCTTCAGAGAGCCCGAAGCTGCGGCCGCCTCCTCGACCAGCGCGGCGTTCTGCTGCGTCACCTGGTCCATCTGCGAGATCGCCTGGTTGATCTGCTCGATGCCCGTGGTCTGCTCCTGGCTGGCCGACATGATCTCGCCCATGATGTCGGTGACGCGGCGCACGCTGCCGACGATCTCGTCCATCGTGCGACCCGCTTCGCTCACCTGTTCGCTGCCCGCACCGACCTTGCTGACCGAATCGTCGATGAGGGTCTTGATCTCCTTGGCCGCGGCCGCCGAGCGCTGGGCCAGGCTTCGCACTTCAGAGGCCACCACCGCGAAGCCACGGCCCTGTTCGCCGGCACGTGCGGCTTCCACGGCGGCGTTCAGCGCCAGGATGTTCGTCTGGAAAGCGATGCCATCGATCACCGCGATGATGTCGACGATCTTCTTGCTCGAGGTGTTGATGGCGCTCATGGTGTCGACCACCTGGCTCACCACGCTGCCGCCGCGTACGGCGACTTCCGAGGCCGAGACGGCCAGCTGATTCGCCTGGCGGGCGTTGTCGGCGTTCTGCTTGACCGTCGAGGTCAGCTCCTCCATCGATGCGGCGGTCTGTTCGAGCGAACTCGCCTGCTGCTCGGTGCGCGACGACAGATCCTGGTTGCCGGCGGAGATTTCGCCCGAGGCCGTCGCCACGGTCCGCGCGTTCTCTCGCACCGTGGTGACCACCCCCTTCAGCGATGCCTGCATGGCACTCATGGCCGCCAGCAGCGGGCTGAACTCGTCGCGCGACAGGTCCACAACCTCGGTCGACAGCTTGCCGTCACGCACCCGATCCGCCACTGCCAGGGAAGCCGCCACACGACGACGCAGCAACGTGGACAGATAGAAAGCGAAGCCCATCAGACCGGCGGCAATGATGGCGGAAAGCACCAGCAACTCCCTGCGCGTCTTGGCCGCAGCCGCCGTGACATCTTCCAACTCGGAGGTCAGGGTGTCTTCCTGGCGCTTGCGCTCTTCGTCCAGCCACTTGACCAGGCGAGCCCGTGTCGGGACGGTCTTCTCCACCTGGTACGTCCGGGCTTCGTCGATCTGCTCGGCCCGGATCAGTTTGACGAGGCTGTCCTGCAGCGGCCAGTACTCGTTCTCCAACGCGCCCCAGATGCCGAAGGCGGCGCGCGCAGCCGGCGGCGTGTCGTTCATGAACGCTGCGTCATTGGCGTCGATGACCTTCTTCAGCGCGTCCAGCTGTCCGAGCGCCGCATCCCGGCTGGTCTTGTTGCGCGCCAGCATGGCCTCCCGCAGCCAGAAGCCCATCTGCGACATGCTGAGCTCCGTGCTGGCGATGCGCTGCAGTTGCTGCACACGAACCTTGCCCGTGTTCTGCGCGATCGTCTCGACGTGCGTCAACTGGCTCCATGCCATGACCGCCAGAACGACCATGGTGGCGATCAACACGAACGAGAACGCATAGAGCCGTTGCGCGATACCGAAGACAAATGTTTTCATGATGTTGTTCTTGCCGAAGCCGTGGAGCAATGAGGGAGTGGTCGTGGTGGGTGCGATTGAACGTCGACGCGACAACCGACTTGTGATCGAAATGCAAACTCGACGGCACATCTGCGTGGCCGTGATTTCTTTCACGCCGACGGGCGCGCTGTCCGTGGCATCCAGCACGTTTTGCGCGTGCTGGAGGGGCTGCGCTCAGCCCGGCTCGACGAAACGCTCGGCGCGATCGAAGCGATATCCCACGCCGTGGACCGAGGCCAGCTTCCAGCCGGTCGAACCATCGAGCCGGAGCTTCTTGCGCAATCGGCTGACATGGGTGTCGACCGTGCGGGTGTCGATGTCGGCGTCCAGGCCCCAAATCCGGCTGAGAAGGTGGTCGCGGGTGAAGAGCTTCGCAGGGTTCTGGAAGACGTACACCGCCAGGTCGAATTCCTTCTGCGTCAGCGCCACCGGCACCTTGTCCACGAACAGGCGGTGCTGGGCGATGTCGATCTCATACACGCCCACGCGCAGGGTCAGCGCGCCCAAAGGCTGCGCGCGCCGGACGACGGCGTCGATGCGCGCGAGCAACTCCAGGGGTTTCGGCGGCTTGACGACGTAGTCGTCGGCCCCCGCGGCGAGCGCGGCGACGACGGTCGCCTCGTCCTCCCTCGCCGTGACCACGATGACCGGGAGGGCGCCGCTCAGATGCTTTTGCACCCAGTCCAGCACCTGTGCGCCCGTCGCATCCGGCAGAAACCAGTCGAGGATCAGGATGTCGAAGCGCCCGGCGCCGAGCGCCGCGCACAAGGCAGCCGCCGTGCCGAACGACGCCACCGTGTGTCGACCGTCGCCGGTGAGCCAGAGTTCGAGCAACTCACGCTGCTCGTCATCGTCTTCAACCAGGGCAATGTGCATCGCTCAGTGTAGAGAAACAATCGTCACCAAACCACTGATCGGAATCCCTCATCCACGCTTGCTGACGCGGTCGGTCCGGATCGTGAGGCGGGTGGTGTTCACGCCGGCGTGGTGGTCGTACACCACTTCGTCGGCCACCTTCTGGATGATCGCCAGACCGAAGCCGCCGTCGGGGAGCGTCTCGAAGTGCGTCGGCGGAAGCTCCGACGGGGGTCGGAAAGGGTGGCCCACATGGACCAGTTCGATCGTCAGGTGCTCCTTGCCCCGGTGGGCGAACACTTCGATCGACGCGCCATCGAGCCGACCGCTGGCATGCCGGCAGATGTTGGTGAACACCTCCGTGACGGCCACCACGAAGAGGCCCCGGTCGATCTCGCCCACGGCCGCCGCGCGGGCCTCCACCTCCACCAGCTGGCGCAGCGCCGGCAGCGACGCGGTGTCGCAGGGCAAGTCGACCCGGGCGCAGTCGTCGAACGCACTGATCCGGGCCACCAGCAGCGTCGTGTCGTCGGTCAGCGTGGCGCCATCCAGCATCTCGTGACGCAGAAGCTGGAGCACCGCGCCCGGCGCGACGTGGCTGCGCGCGAGCCGGAGGAAGGTCTGTCGCACACGCGCCGAGCCGACGCGCTCGCCGTGCGCGTCGATCGCATCCGACACGCCGTCCGAATGCATCAGCAGGCAGTCGCCCGGCCCTGCGGGCACGGTGTCCTGCTGGAAGCATGCGTCGTCGAGCACGCCCAGCGGCGGCTGCTGGTTGTGCAGCGTGACCGATGCGCCCTCGGTGGTCGCCAGCACCGGCTCCTCGTGGCCGCATCCGGCCCAGGTCAAGGTGCCGGCACGACGGTCGATGCGCACGTAGCACAGCGTCACGAAGGCATCCAGCGCCTGGAGATTCGGCGTCATCGCGTTGTGCACCGCGGTGAGGATTCGCGCCGGTTCGGGTGCCCCACCCGAGCCGCCACCTTCCGCCGTCATGAGTTCGATCAGCGAGCGCCCCAACTGCATCTTGACCGCCGCGCCCATCAGTGCCGCGTTGACGCCTTTTCCCATCACGTCGCCGACGATCAGGTCCACGCAGTGAGGGCCCGGCTGCAGCAGTTCGAAGAAGTCGCCGTCAACGCCGTCGGAGGGGCGCGTGTAATTGCTCAGCCACACGCAGGGCAGCGCCGACCGTGCGGGCGTCACCAGCAGTTCCTGCTGCACGCGGACGGCGAATTGCGCCTCGCGCCGGTGTGCCGCATCCAGCGCCTGCTGCGCCAGCTTCTGGGACTGGATGTCCTCCACGATCCCGATCACGTAGAAGGGCTGGCCCGGTGCGTCGTGCCCGATGGAAGCGGTCAGGCGAACCCAGATATAGCTGCCGTCCTTGCGACGAATCCGCTTCTCCTGCACGAAGCTGCTGATCTCTCCGCGCGCGAATCGCGACACGCCCTCGACGCCCGGCATCACATCGTCGGGATGGATCAGCTCGTCGGGCGTCATGCGCATGAACTCGTCGTTCGTGTACTGCAGCATCCGGCACAGGGCTTGATTGACCCGCAGAAACCGCCGGTCGGCCGCCTGCTGGATCACCCCCACGGCGGCCTGCTCGAAGATGTTGAGCGCGCGCGCCTCGCTGTCCCTGAGCGCGCGTTCGACACGCTTTCGCTCGGAAATGTCGTGCATCGTGGCCGTGAACCATTGCTGGTCGCCCACCTGGACCGCCACCATGCTGAATTCGATCGGGAAGACCGAGCCGTCGGCCCGGACGGCAGCGGCCTCCAGCCGGCGGTTCAGCAGGGGCGAATCCGCCGTGCGCTTGAAGCGCCGCACGGCGCGCAGGAAGGGCTCGCGCTGTTCCGCTGGCAGCAGCAGATCGTGCAGCGGCTGCTGCAACACATCCGCACGCCGCCGCTCGAACATGGACTCGGCCGCGGCGTTGAAGTCCACGATGAGCGCATCGTCGTCGACCGTGATGATGGCATCCAGCGAACTCTGGAGGACCGCCTCGCGCCGCGCCTGGCTCATGGCCAGGGCTGCTTCCGCGAACCGCTGCTCGGTCACGTCGGTCAGGGTTCCGGTCATCCGCACGGGCCGGCCTTCTGCGTCACGCTGCGTGACCATGCCGCGCGTGAGGATCTGCTTCCAGCTGCCGTCCTTGCAGCGCGCGCGCATCTCCTCGTGCACGAACGGCGTCTTGCCCTCGAGGTGCGCGATCCGTGCCGTGCGCACCCGGAGGGCGTCCTGCGGGTGGATCAATGCGGCCCAGTCCTCCTGCCGCCCGCCCACCTCGCCCTCGGCGTAGCCCAGCATCGTCGAGGCGCGGACGGAATGGTGGAAGTCGTTCGTGGCGAGATTCCAGTCCCAGAGGCCATCGCCGGCGCCCTCCAGCGCGAACTGCCAGCGCTGTTCGTTGGCGGCCGCCTGCGCCAGCAGACCGGCGACCTTTCTGTGCGCCGCCAACTCGTTGGCATGCCCCCTGTGGACCAGCAAGTAGCCCATGGCGATGCACGCCAGTGAGGCGAAGGCGCCTGCCACGGCCCACCAGATCTGCGTCCCCAACGCCTCCCAGACTTCG
>CALRYR010000081.1:0-11373 GCA_943372425.1 Variovorax sp. YR752
GGAGCGAAGCGAGTTTGCGCGGACCCCGCCTTTGGCGAGGAGCAGCAGCGAAGTCCGAAGGACCGCAGTCGTCTGCCGCCCGCAGGCCTACCGCCCGCCGACGCCGCCCACAACACGCAGCAAGCGCATGACTCAGAGCACCGTAGCAAGCCACGCATTGCTCTCGACAGGCTGGGCCAAGAACGTCCGCCTCGAATGGAACGACAAAGGCCAACTGACCCACGTCGAACCCAACACGACAACGCCGGCGACGACACAAGGCCCCGTCATCCCAGGCACGCCCAACCTCCACTCCCACGCCTTCCAGCGTGCCATCGCCGGCCTCACCGAATACCGCGCCGAGGCCAGCGACAGCTTTTGGAGCTGGCGCACGCTGATGTACCGCTTCGCGCTGCGGCTCGACCCGGCGCAGCTCGAAGCCATCGCGCTCGGCCTGTATGTCGAGATGCTGGAAGCGGGCTACACGTCGGTGTGCGAGTTCCACTACGTGCACCACCAGGGCGACGGCCGGCCGTATGCCGACGACGCCGAGCTGGCGCATGCGCTGATGCGCGCGGCGCAGCGCGCGGGCATCGGGCTCACGCTGTTGCCGGTGCTCTACCAGACGAGCGGCTTCGGTGCCAAGCCGCCGAGCGACGGGCAGCGTCGCTTCATCCGCTCGACCGAATCGATGCTGCGCCTGCTCGAGGGCCTCAAGCCGCTGTGCGACCGCCAAGGCACACGCCTCGGCCTCGCGCCGCATTCGCTGCGCGCGGTGCCGCCCGATGCCTTGCGCGATGCGCTCGCCGGCCTCGACGCCATCGACCCGACCGCACCGGTGCACATCCACATCGCCGAGCAGACGCAGGAGGTCGACGATTGCGTGGCCTGGAGCGGCCAACGCCCCGTGGCCTGGCTGCTCGACCACGCACCGGTCAACGCGCGCTGGTGCCTGGTGCATGCGACGCACATGGACACTGACGAGTACCGGCGCGCCGCCGCAAGCGGTGCGGTCGCCGGCCTGTGCCCGACCACCGAGGCGAACCTCGGCGATGGCATCTTCGACCTGCCCGCGTGGCGCGCGGCTGGTGGTGTGTGGGGGATCGGCTCCGACAGCCACATCTGCGTGAACGCTGCGGAGGAACTGCTGATGCTCGAATACAGCCAGCGCCTCGCCACACGACAGCGCAACGTGGCGGCCGATGCATTGCAGCCCAACGTCGCGAGCGCGATGACGTTGGCGTCGGTACGGGGCGGCGCGCAGGCGTCCGGCCGCGCCGTCGGTGGCCTGGTCGTCGGGCAGCAGGCCGACTTCACCGTGCTCGATGCGGCGCACCCCGCGCTCGCCGGCCTCGATGCGCCCGACATGCTGTCGTCGCATGTCTTCGCGAGCCACCGCACCAGCGCGATCGACGCCGTGTGGGTGGCTGGCCAGCCGCGTGTGCAGGCCGGCCGCCATCCGCTTCACGACAGCGCGTCGGCGGGCTTCGTCGCCGCGCGCCGTCAACTGCTTCAGGATTCCCGATGAGCTTTCAAACGACCGAACCCCCCTTCCGCTTTCGCCAGGGCACGCGGCCTCTGCTGATCTCGATGCCGCACGTCGGCACGCACGTGCCGCCCGCGCTCGCGGCGCGCTTCACCGCCGAGGCGCAACAGGTGCCCGACACCGACTGGCACCTCGAACGGCTCTACGACTTCGCCGACGAACTCGGCGCGTCGGTGCTCGTCGCCACGCACTCGCGCTACGTGATCGACCTCAACCGCCCGCCGGACGGCGCCAGCCTCTATCCGGGCCAGAGCGTGACCGGCCTGTGCCCCGTCGACACCTTCGACAACACACCGATCTATGAGGCCGGCGACGTGCCCGACGACGAGGAGATCGCCGCGCGCCGCGACGCGGTCTGGAAGCCGTACCACGCGAAGCTCGCCGAAGAGCTCGCGCGCCTCCAGGCGCAGCACGGCATCGCCGCGCTGTGGGACGCGCATTCGATCCGCTCCGTGCTGCCGCGCTTCTTCGAGGGCAAGCTGCCCGACCTGAACCTCGGCACTGGCAAGGGCACCAGCTGCGATCCGGCGCTCGCGCAGACGCTGCGCGGCATCGCCGAGAACGCGCCCGGCTACACCGGCGTGCTCAACGGCCGCTTCACCGGCGGCTACATCACGCGCCACCACGGGCAGCCCGCGCAGAACGTGCATGCGGTGCAGCTGGAGATGACGCAGTCGAGTTACATGCAGGAAGCGCTGCCCTTCGACTACCTGCCGGACGTCGCGGCCGGTGTGCAGCCGCATGTGCGGCGGATGATCGAGGCCGTGCTGGCGTTCGTCGAGGCGCGGCATGGCTGATGCCGCCTTCGTCGATGCCCTGATCGCCGCGGCAGGCGCCGATGCCGTGCAGACCGGCGATGCCGTGCCGCCACGCCATTGCACCGACTGGAGTGGCGTCACGTCGGTGCAGCCGGTCGCGCTGGTGCGCCCGCGCAGCACCGATGCGGTCGCGGCCGTGCTGCGCGTGTGCAGCGAGTTCCGCGTGCCGGTGGTGCCCCAGGGCGGCCTCACCGGCATGGCCGGCGGCGCGGTGCCGGTTGCCGGGGCGATCGCGCTGTCGCTCGACCGGATGAACGCCATCGAGTCACTCGATGTGGCGGCTTCGACCATCACCGTGCAGGCGGGCGTCATGCTGCAGGCCGTGCAGGAAGCGGCTGCCGCGCAGGGCCTGCAGTTCGGCGTCGACCTCGGCGCACGCGGCTCCTGCCAGATCGGCGGCAACCTCGCGACCAACGCCGGCGGCAACGGCGTGCTTCAGTTCGGAATGATGCGCGAGCAGGCGCTCGGGCTCGAGGTGGTGCTGGCCGACGGCACGGTGCTGCCGATGCTGCGGCCGATGATCAAGAACAACACCGGCTACGACCTCAAGCAGCTCTTCATTGGCGCCGAAGGCACGCTGGGCGTCATCACGCGCGCCGTGCTGCGGCTGCACCCGGCGCCGCGCGCCAAGGCCACCGTGCTGGTCGCGGTCGGCAGCTTCGAACAGTCGCTGGCGCTGCTCGGCCGGTTGCAGGCGCGCTTCCCCGGCGCGGTGGCCGCCTTCGAGCTGATGTGGCGCGACTTCGTCGCCGCGTCGCTGCAATGGCAGTCGCTGCGCGAGCCCTTCGATGCGCCGCATCCGTTCGCCGCGCTGGTCGACGTGACAGGCAGCGACGAAGACGAACTGCGCACCGCGATCGAAGCACTGCTCGGCGAATCGATGGACGCCGGCGAGGCGCTCGACGCCGTCATCGCGCAGTCGCAGGCCCAGGCCCGCACGCTGTGGAAGATCCGCGAGGCCACGGCCGAACTGCCCGCCAACATGCACCCGCCGATCAACTTCGACGTGAGCCTGCCGATGGCCGACATCGGCCGCTTCGCCGACACCTGCCGCGCCGCGCTTGACGCGCGCTGGCCCGGCAACATCGCCGTCTTCTTCGGCCACGTGGGCGACAGCAACCTGCACCTCTCCGTGGATGCCAGCACGGTCGGTGGCGACGAGCGCGGCGTCGAGCGGCTGGTGTACGACCAGGTCGCCGCGTTCGGCGGCAGCGTGTCGGCCGAGCACGGCATCGGCACGCACAAGAAGCCGTATCTGGGCGCCAGCCGCACACCGGCCGAGTTGGCCGCGATGCGTGCGATCAAGCAGGCGCTCGACCCACTGGGGTTGATGAATCCGGGGAAGCTGTTCGACCGCTGAAAGGTCTTCGCAAGCGGTCGGGAATCGACCTGGGCGTGAAAAATTGCCGTTCCATCAACGGAGACCTGCCACGACGCGCGTGAGAACTCGAACCCGCCTGTAAAACTCCCGGTTCCACAGGGAGATAAAACATGATGCGAAAAGCATTGGTGGTGGGCGACCCACCCGCGTGCGGCGGCGCGGTTCTGACTTATGCCGGGCCTTCGATGGATGTCCACGGGCATCGGATCGCGCTGGTCGGTGGGCGTGTCTATTGCGAGGGCTGCAACAGCGTTGGCCTCATCGCCAAGGCGGGTGGCCCCCGGCGCGGCTTCTTCTACGATGCCGAGATCGCGCTGGAAGGCGACGTGGTGGTTTGCCACTGCCCCGTGCCGCCACCGCTCGTTTCGACTTTGCAGCAGTCGATGACCTACGACGATGCCTTGGCCGCCGCCGTGAGCGACTACAGCCCGAGCTTTGCCGCGTTGCCAGGTTGGTTTGCCGGGGATTCGGCTTCGGTTCTGGCAAGAGCAAGATCGTCGATGGCCTGGTGGCGCATCCGCCCGAGGCCGAGCAGACGGAGAACATCTGTCCGAACATGACGAACAAGGAGTTCGCTACCAAAATCATGGAGTTGCGAGACCTTGCAATCGAGCTCGTTGAAAAGCGCATCAAGGATTTGGCAGTGTGGGGAAATTCTGAGCGAGCGCGAGTCAGCAAGTGGTTCGGCCATGGTGATGAGGGGTTGCGGCGCCATCTCGAGATGGGCTTAACTTCATGTAGCCGTGTATTGAGGGGGCTGACTGAGGCGAACTTCGTGCGCTATTCGGAGGACGCGATGCGAAACGTTGGTTGCGTTCCATCGGGAAATGGGCGAATTCTTGCGGCAGAAGTCTGCAAACCCGATCTCAAGACGCGCACCATTGGGATAGGGCTTGCATTCTGCGAGCTCCCCCACATTTCTTACCGCGTCGACTCAAGGTTGGCAACGATCCTCCATGAGGTCACGCACTTCGATGATGTGTTTTCGTCAAACGATACGGTCTATCAGATGGAGCCGAGCCTAACGAGATTGGCATCGAACCCAAACGCAGCAAGAGTCAATGCGGACAGCATCGTGGGATATGTCATCTATGGCGACTAGCCGCATTCTTCCAGGCTTGGTTGTGGTCCTGTGCCTGAGCACCGGTGGTCCAGCGCGCGCCTGCAAGCCGTCGTTCTCTACCGTTGTGGTCTTCAAAGAGGGTTCTGCCGACTTGGAAACGGATCAGATCGTCTTGCTGGCCTCCAGGCTGAGTCACTTCCGCGGCATCTACCCTCATCTCAACGAGGCGCAAATCGAGGGCGTTGCACGTGACACCGCACCAGATGTGCAGCAATTGGCACATCGCCGCGCGGTCGAGGTTGCGCGTGCGGTGCGGACCCTTTTCGAGGGGGTGACATTGCACGTGTTCTCAAACACTTATCCGTCCCGTTGGTCGAGCCATGAAGGCAATTACGCGGCGGTAGAGGTCATGCCGCCGATGACAGATATACCTGACTGCACGCCGGTCCCGATCCCTGGTTTCAAATACTGATGGCATCTCGCAGCAATCATCACAGCGGCACAGGGTAGGTTCTGGATTCTTCTCTTGGTGCGAATGCTCGTCGCAGGCTCTTCGCATGCCTGCTCGAGAGCATTCGCAACGGATCTGGATTTCGCGGCGGGCTCTGCTGTTCTTGAGAAAGACGAAGTCGTCAAATTGGTAGTATGGCTCGACAAGTGGAGGGCAGTTTTTTCGCGTTTTGAAGGCATATTGGTCGACGGCATTGCTCCCGAAAACGCCGCAAACGCAAATACGCTTTCGAGGCTTCGTGCAGAGGTCACGACGCGAGCCGTTCGCCAGTTGCTTGACGGGGTGCCCATCCGTACAAGCTCGCATTTGAATTGGCCCTCGTCCAAGTTCAAGGGAGGAAATTATGTTGGGATCGACCTGATACCGTTCCAAGAGGATATGCCCGGCTGCGGCAAGCCGATCCAAACGCAGTAAGCGCAGGGCCATGATCCGCTTCCTACAATCTCGGTCTATGAAGCCCATCGTCTACACCCGCGGCCAGGCCCTGCCTGGCATCCTCGCCCAACGCATCGCCGTCCTCGATGGCGCCATGGGCACGATGATCCAGCGCTTCAAGCTGACCGAAGAACAGTACCGCGGCGAGCGCTTCAAGGACTTCGAGCGTGACGTGAAGGGCAACAACGAACTGCTGTCGCTCACGCGGCCGGACGTGATCCGCGACATCCACGAGAAGTACCTCGCCGCCGGCGCCGACCTGATCGAGACCAACACCTTCGGCGCCACGACCGTCGCGCAGGAGGACTACCAGATGGCGCACCTGGCGCGCGAGATGAACGTCGAATCGGCCAAGCTGGCCCGTGCGGCCTGCGACAAGTACAGCACGCCCGACAAACCTCGCTTTGTCGCCGGCGCCCTCGGCCCGACGCCCAAGACGGCCAGCATCAGCCCCGACGTGAACGACCCCGGCGCGCGCAACGTCGACTTCGAGACGCTGCGCGCCGCCTACTACGAACAGACCGAGGCGCTGGTCGAAGGCGGCGCCGACGTGATCCTGGTCGAGACGATCTTCGACACGCTCAACGCCAAGGCCGCGCTGTTCGCGGTCGACGAGTACTTCGAGAACTCGGGCGAGCGGCTGCCGCTCATCATCAGCGGCACGGTGACCGATGCCTCCGGCCGCATTCTGAGCGGCCAGACCGTGACGGCCTTCTGGCACAGCGTGCGCCACGCGCAGCCGCTGGCCATCGGCCTGAACTGCGCGCTGGGTGCCGCGCTGATGCGGCCGTACATCCAGGAACTGGCGCGCGTGGCGGAAGACACCTTCATCAGCTGCTACCCCAACGCCGGCCTGCCCAACCCGATGAGCGACACCGGCTTCGACGAGACGCCCGACGTCACGGCGCGCCTGCTGCACGAGTTCGCATCCGACGGGCTGGTGAACATCGTGGGCGGCTGCTGCGGCACGACGCCCGACCACATCGCCGCCATCGGCCGCAGCGTCACGCCGCTGGCGGGGCGGACGTTGCAGGGCACGGCCTTCTACCGCGAAATGGCCTGAACGCTGCCCCGCTGCGGGCAAGCCGGCGCGGGATGGTGGCTGATTGACAAGGCGGCCGAAGCCGGCCACCGTGAAAATCACCAAGCAACCGGATGACAACATGAACAAGATCGCTCAACGCTGGCTCGCCGTGGGAGCCCTGGCGCTCGTCCTTCCCGTCGCGGCCTCGGCCCAGCAGGCTTTTGCACGCAGCACGGTGAACCTGCGGGCCGGCCCCGCGGGCAATTACCCGCTGATCGCGACGATCGGCGCTGGCCAACCTTTCGAGGTGCTGGGCTGCACCAGCGGCTACAGCTGGTGCGACGTGGTAATGCCCGATGGCCTGCGCGGCTGGGTTTATGCCCAGAGCGTCGACTATGCCTACGAGCAACGACGCGTGCCGATTGCCAGCTACGGCGCGGCCATCGGGATTCCGTTGGTGACCTTTGCAATCGGCAGCTACTGGGGTAACAACTACCGCGACCGCTCGTTCTACGACGACCGCCGCTACTGGGGTGGTCGGCCTCCGCCGCCGCGTGACAACTGGCAGCGCCCACCGCCGCCTCGGCCCGAATGGCGGCCGAATCCGTACCGGCCGATCGCCGGCAACGACTTCCGTCCGGATCGGGACCGTCGCGATGATCGACGTCAGGATTGGCGGCGCGATGAGGAGCGTGGGCGTCAGCAGCAGCAACAGCAACAACGGGTCGAGCAGCAGCGCCAGCAGCAGGAGCAGCAGCGCCAACAACAGGAACGACAACGGCAGCAGCAACAGGCGCAGCAGCAACGGCAGCAGCAGGGTCAGCCTGGTTTCCGCCCGCCGCCGCAGGGCCGCCCAGAGTTCCAGCGGCGGGAGAATCCGGCGCGCCAAGTGGAACGTGCGCAGCGCGAGAACGTGCGCAACGGCTTCACGTCGGACGGCCGCCAGAAGGAATAGTGGCAGGATTTACGAGGAAGTCAGGGCGAACTCGTGGCTGACTTGTCCCGCGCGATCAGCGCCACAAAACGCTGCGCCCCCAGCCCCAGCGGCCGCTCGCGCGACCACACCACGTCGACCCACAGGTCGAGCCCGTTGCTGAGGTTCTCGAACGGGATCTCCAGCAGCGCCCCCGCTGCCACGTGCGGCTTGGCGAAGGCGCGCGGCAGCCAGCCCCACCCGAGGCCGGCGGTGATCAGGCTCAGCGCGGCCAGCGCGTTGTCGGTGCGCCAGACATGGCGGCCGAAGACGAAGCGCGGGTCGCTGGTCGCCAGGTCGCGGCCGGCCACCACGATCTGGCGCGTGTTGTGCAGATGCTCCTCGCGCAGGCGCCCGCCGGCAGCGGCCAGCACCGGGTGTGCCGGGGCCATCACGGCGACCATGGTGTCGCTCGCGACTTCCTGAAAGCCCTCACGGCCGTCGAGGCTGGGCCGTTCGAACACCAGCGCCAATTGCGCGCGCCCCGCATGCAGCAGCGCCAGCGCATCGGCCTGCGGCGCGGCGAGCACTTCGACTTCCAGCAGCGGGTATTCGGCGGCCAGCGCCGCGAGCGCGCCGCTCCAGGGTGCCGCCAGCAGCTCGGGCGCGATGGCCAGGGTCAGCCGGTTCTCCAGGCCCTGCGTTAGGGCCAGCGCCTGCACTTCGAGTTGCTTGAATTGGGCGGCCAACAGACGCGCCTGCGGCTCCAGCGAGCGCGCCGCGGCGGTCGGCCTGGGCTCGCGGCCGCCGCGGTCGAACAGCGGCAGGTCGAGTTCGGCCTCCAGCCCCGCAATCGCCATGCTCACGGCCGACGGCACGCGCCCCAGCGAACGCGCCGCCGCCGAGAACGAGCCGTGGTCGAGCACGGCGAGAAAGACCTGCAGGTTGTCAGTGGAAAAAGCCATCTGCCCGATCTATCAGTGAAATTGAAAGAACATGACTTTTTATATCAGTCGGTGACACATAAAGTCCAGCACCTGTTCACTGTTTTCCGGGGATTTCCATGCAAGGGCTCAAGCGCCGCGTCGTCTACATCACGCTCTACGAAGGCATCGCCATCGTCGCGGCGAGCGTGGGGCTGGCGTTGATGTCGGGCCAGGGCGTGGCCCATTCGGGTGCGTTGGCGGTCATGGCTTCGGTGATCGCGGTGCTCTGGAACCTGGCCTTCAACACGGTGTTCGAGCGCTGGGAGGCTCGCCAGGCGGTGCGCGGGCGCAGCGTGTGGCGCCGCATCGCGCATGCCATCGGCTTCGAGGTCGGGCTGCTCTGCTTCCTGGTGCCGGTCTTCGCGTGGTGGATGAACGTCACGCTGCTGCAGGCCCTGCTGATGGACCTGGGCCTGGCGATGTTCTTCCTGGGCTACACCTTCGTCTTCAACTGGGCCTTCGACGCGATCTTCGGGCTGCCGGCCTCCGCCGCCGGCGCCGCCCAACCGGCCTGACGCGCAGCCCGTGTCGGGCGGCCGTGCAACACTCGGCGCATGTCTTCTTTGGAATGGGCCGCGTCCGCCCTGCAGGCGTTCGACGGGGTGGTCCAGGCCAGCGCCGGTTTCCGCAGCCGCGACGGCCAGCGGCGCATGGCCGAGCAGGTCGCCGACACGCTGGCCGCGGCTACCCTCGGCAAGACCGAGAGCGATGAGGGCGACGGCCCGGCCGACCCGCCGGTGCGCGCCATCGCGGTGATCCAGGCCGGCACCGGCGTCGGCAAGTCGCTCGCCTACTGCGCCCCCGCCATCGCACTCGCGTTGGCACGCAACACCCGCGTCGTGATTTCCACCGCGACCGTGGCGCTGCAGGAACAACTGGTCCACAAGGACCTGCCGGCGCTCGCCAAGCTGATGCCGCAGCCCTTCCGCTTCGCGCTGGCCAAGGGCCGCGGTCGCTACGTCTGCCAGCAGAAGCTGGAGCGCCTGACCGGAATGATGGCCGAGCACGATGACGAGGAGGACGAGGTCGAAGACGATCTCTTCGCCGACGACGACGCGGCCGCCAACGCCCGCCCTGCAAGGCCTGCACACGAAGTGGAGGCTCGCCTCCAGTTCTACACGGGCGTCGCCCAGACGCTCTCCAGCGGCGCCTGGGACGGCGACCGCGACACCCTCGACACCCCGCCGGCCGCCGACGCCTGGCTGCCGATGGCCGCTGACGCAGCGTCGTGCACCGGCAAGCACTGCCCGTCGTTCAACCAGTGCGTCTATTACGAGCGCCGCAAGACGCTGGTCGGCGCGCAGGTGGTGGTGGTCAACCACGACCTGCTGCTGGCTTCCATCGGCAATCGGCAACTGCCCGAGCTGGACAACTGCCTGCTGGTGCTCGACGAGGCGCACCACCTGCCGGCCACTGCGCTCGCGCAGTTCGGTTGCCGCATGGACCTGGGCCGCCACGGCTGGGTCGAACGCCTGGCGCAGCGCGCGGTGCGCGTGGGCGTGCGTTTCGAGGTGACCGAGGTGGCCGACGTGCCGATGCACGCGGCGCAGATGCGCCAGGCCCTGCAGGAGAGCGAGCGGCTGGCGATGGATCTCTACGGCGATGGGCTGAAGACCGACCTCGCCGGGCCGGCGGGCCTGCCCGGCCGCGGCCCCGCGCGTGCGCGCCTGCCGCTGGGCGCATTGCCTGAAGCGTTGCAGGGCCCGCTGGGCCGGGTGGCGCACCACGCGTCGGGTTTCCTCGACGCGCTGCGCGTGATCGCCAGCGCCCTGCGCACCGAGATGCGCGAGCAGCCCGCGATGGCGCGCAAGCTGTCGACCATGTACGCCCAGCTCGGCGCGCTCGCCCCGCGGCTGGAGCAGACGCTCGACACCGCCCAGCTGCTGCTGCGCGACGCCGCGCCCGACGCGGTGCCGGCCGCCAAGTGGTTCACGTTGCAGGTCGACGGCGACCAGGCCACGCTGCAGGCGCACGCGAGCCCGCTGCTGCCGGGCGCGACGCTGCGCCACCACCTGTGGAACAAGGTGCGCGGCGCAGTGCTGACATCCGCCACGCTCACCAGCTGCGGCCACTTCGATTTCTTCCTGCGCGAGTCGGGCCTGCATGGCGACGAGGCGGCGACCACGCTGGAGGTGCCCAGCCCCTTCGACTACGCCGCCCAGGGCAAGCTGATCGCCGTCGAGACCCGCGCCGACCCGCGCGACGCGGCCGGCTACGTCGCCGAGATGGTCCAGTCGCTGGTGCGCGACCTGGCCGAGGTGCGGCACGGCGCGCTGGTGCTGTTCACCTCGCGCGACCAGCTGCGCCAGGCCGTCGAGGCGCTGCCCGCTGCGCTCAAGCCGCGTGTGCTGCTGCAGACCGCCATGCCGCGCCAGCAATTGCTGGCCACCCACCGCCACCGCGTGGCCGAGGGGCTGCCGTCGATCATCTTCGGCATGCAGTCTTTCGGCGAGGGGCTCGACCTGCCGGGCAAGTTGTGCGAATCGGTCTTCATCGCCAAGCTGCCCTTCGCACCGCCGGACGATCCGGTGGGCGAGGCGCGGGCCGAATGGCTTCGCACGGTGGGGCGCGATCCGTTCACCGAGCTGGTGGTGCCGGCGACGGCCATTCGACTGGCGCAGTGGGTGGGGCGGGCGATTCGCAGCGAGGAGGATCGCGCTTCTGTGTACTGCTATGACCGGCGGTTGGTGCGGACTTCCTATGGGCAGCGGTTGTTG
>CALRYR010000082.1:0-11168 GCA_943372425.1 Variovorax sp. YR752
CGTGGACGTCTTTGAGTCGGACAACGCCCTGCGCCCATTCATGCGTGGGCGCGCCCACGGTTGCCGCCGATCTGCGTCATGTAATTTCCTCTATTGCACGCGCTCGGCGCCATCCGAGCTTCGCGCGGCGTGCCATTGAAGCTTTGTAAATTCGGATTTCGCGCCAGCGGAGTTTCGCCTGTGTGCCCACGTACAGCGGCGGTGGGCCCCCTGCCCGACTGATATGACCCGGGACACACCCGGTCGCTCAACCAGTTGCGCTGCCGAACGGAATACTCGCGGAATGTCACCGATGCAATCCGTACGCGCCCTCAACTGTTTCGGCTATGGCCGAGAGATGGAGCGCCCTTTGTCCTTTTCGGCAACGATGAATTCCAGCCACCGAAGCCCCTCAGTACTGCTCGGGTTCCAATGAGAATGAACTGTTCCGGCGGGAACGAGCAGGCTGTCCCCGGCCTTCAGAGTGACGGGTTCCTTGCCCTCCTCTTGAAAAACGGCTGTGCCGGAGAGGATGTAAAAGGTCAGTGCCGCCGGATGGAAATGACGGCGGTTAATGCCACCTGGAGCGTACTTCACATCCAAGACAGTGACTTCTAGGTTGGCTGTATCAATCACTGCGCTCTTCAGAAGCTCCGTAGGCGCGACGCCCGTCTTCTGGGCGTAAACAGGCTCCACCGGAGCCGTTGCCGCCGCGACGCCGATCAAGCCGATCATGGGAAAGAGGAATGGGTTAGTCATTTTGTGGGCTCCGTGGTTGGATAGCAGAGGGGACTGATGTTGCGCAACACGCTCCTTTGTTGCGTCGAGATCGCGCTCCGAATTGTACCAATCTTGTATAATCTAGTTATCGTTTTTTGCTATTCTGCTATACCCAACTGGTTGTACCCAAAAACCCACATGAGTTCAATGGATGCGATTGCACGGCGCGTAACGCTGCGTGAGTTGCGGCTGCTCTTGGCGGTTGCGCGTTGCGGTAGCATTCTGAAGGCAGCGCAGGACATTGGGCTGACACAACCTGCGGTATCAAAATCGGTCGCCGATCTTGAAGGTGTCCTGGGTGTTCGCTTGTTTGACCGTACAAACCGGGGCGTTGAGCCAACGCCTCACGGTCGCGTTGTGCTGCTTCGCGCAGCCGGCGTATTCGACGAACTGCGACAGGCGGTCGAAGAGCTAGCTTTTCTCTCGGATTCAAGCGGTGGCGAATTACGCATTGGCGGAACGCCGGCGATGTGCGGGGGGCTGTTGTCCCATGCGATTAGCGCCATCGAGAGCGAACGGCCTGGTGTCCAATTCCATGTAATAGAGCTGGAATCTGAAAAGCTGGTCGGCGAAGTGCGGGCCCGTGCCATCGATGTCGGATTAGCCCGTGCACCAACCCTCGGCCTTGCAGACGACATTGCATTCGATCCATTGTTCGACGACCGGCTGTTTGTCGTGGCGGGCGCAAGTCACCCGCTGGCAAGGCGACGCTCAATTTCTCTGGAAGAAGTGGCCGATCAGCGTTGGGTACTTCCGATGCCCCAATCGCCGGTCAGCCAGCAATTTCGAAGCGCCTTCGAGCGGCTTGAGTTGCGCCTACCGCAATCCGTAGTCACTTCCATGTCGCTTCTCGTGCGTTACGAACTGCTAGCCACGAATCGCTTCGTGACGGTGCTCCACGGGTCGTTGCTGCAGTTTGGCAACATGCCTAGCCATGTCCGCGTCCTGCCGATCGAACTATCGGCCGGGATACTGATCGGGTTGATCAAGGTAAAGAACCGCACCGTGGCTCCGGTCGCCGAACTATTCATGGAGCGCATGCGAGAGATCGTGGAGCCTATGC
This sequence comes from Variovorax sp. YR752, assembly GCA_943372425.1. Classification (GTDB taxonomy): domain Bacteria; phylum Pseudomonadota; class Gammaproteobacteria; order Burkholderiales; family Burkholderiaceae_C; genus Variovorax. Next base: position 1,823 of record CALRYR010000082.1, read on the forward strand.
GCTCGCTTAGCGCGCATAAACTTCAACGTGCAATGCACAGTCGATTCCCAAACGGGAAAGCGTAACCTGCATTGCAGCCGCCACCTCGGCAGTAGCGGCATTCCCGCGTCGAAGCAGTGCAAGAGAATCCGGTACCTTGCTGGCTGAAGCGGGCACCAGTTGCACACGTCTGCTGACCGTCACAATCTATCCGCGTGATATCGCCGACTTTGTAGGAATGAACGCCGTCTGAGAAGAATGGCTTGCGAGGCAACAGGCCGGCGCACCGGCCCGAACCACAGTCGAAGCCGCGCTGGCGACGGAGAGCCTGCGGGTGGAAATGACGGTAGTGGCCGACGAAGGATGACCACAAGGCCTCTGCCGCAATGACCTGTTGGCTCGTATCCCAAGGGAGGATAACCACATCACCACGTTCGTGCTTCACAGGCACCAGGCTATGGCTCACCGGAGAGCGCAACAACGTTTCGTTGCGAACGTGGATACTTTGTAGTACTTGTTACGACTATCGCGGCGGCGGCGCGCGATTCAGCGTCATCGGCCTTGGACATATCACTAGAACATCGCAATGCTGATGACCCGCTGATGAGTTTGCCGGCCTGAGGAGCCTGCATTTCATCCAGTCCGAGGCGGCGATTCCGCCGACGTACTCCTCACCGCGCTCCATCGCGCCCCGATGGGTGGGCGGTTTGGCGACTCGATTCCAGACTCGGGCGAGCGGTGCCGTTGTGGCACGCGCGCTGGAATCAAGACGCGAAGGAGTAGTGGCCCATGCCGACCAGGGGTGCGACCGGCATTTTGTTCGGACAGATTGTTGTGGTGCTGAGTGTCGCCCTCTGCGGCGTCTGGGCGGGCACGCAGTGGACCGCGCATGCGCTGGGTCACCAGGCGCGACTCGGACCGCCGTGGTTCAACGTTTTCGGCATGCCGGTCTATGAACCCTGGAAACTGTTCGAGTGGTGGTACTTCTACGGTGCCTACGCGTCTCAGGTGTTCGAGCGCGGCGGGATCATCGCCGCTTCTAGCGGAATGCTCGCCACCGCCGCGGCGATCGGCATGGCGGTCTGGCGCTCGCGACTGGCCAAGCAGGTCACGACCTATGGCTCGGCACGCTGGGCTGAACGCGAGGAGATCGCCGAAGCTGGGCTGACCCGGCCTGCCGGCGTGTTCCTTGGCAAGACCGCGCACAAGGACGCCAACTACTTGCGCCACGAAGGTCCGGAGCACGTGATGGCCTTTGCCCCAACGCGCTCCGGCAAAGGTGTGGGCTTGGTCGTGCCCTCGCTGCTGTCCTGGCCAGGCTCAGCGGTGATCCACGACATCAAAGGCGAGAACTGGAGCCTCACCGCAGGATGGCGCTCGCGGTTCTCGCATTGCCTGCTGTTCAACCCGACCGATGCGAAGTCGGCCGCGTACAACCCACTGCTCGAAGTGCGACGTGGCATGCACGAAGTGCGCGACGTACAGAACATCGCCGATATCCTGGTCGATCCCGAAGGTGCGCTGGAGCGGCGCAACCATTGGGAAAAGACCTCGCATGCGCTGCTGGTGGGGGCCATCCTGCATGTGCTGTACGCGGAAGAGGACAAAACGCTGCGCGGCGTGGCCAACTTCCTGTCCGATCCGGCGTGCCCGTTCGAAGTGACCTTGTACCGCATGAAGAACACGGTCCACCTGGATACCAGCGCGCACCCGGTGGTGGCTTCGGCGGCCCGCGAAGTGCTCAACAAGAGCGACAACGAGCGCTCGGGCGTGCTGTCGACTGCCATGAGCTTCCTGGGCCTGTACCGTGACCCCACGGTGGCTGAAGTCACCTCGCGCTGCGACTGGCGCATCGCCGACCTGATTTCTGCAGCGCACCCGGTGTCCCTCTATCTGGTCGTGCCGCCCTCGGATATCAGCCGCACAAAGCCACTGATCCGGTTAATCCTCAACCAGGTCGGCCGGCGCCTGACCGAATCTCTCGATGGTTCAGACGGCATTGCCCGCAAGCACAAGCTGCTGCTAATGCTCGACGAATTCCCGGCACTCGGCCGGTTGGACTTCTTCGAATCCGCGCTGGCCTTCATGGCTGGCTACGGCCTGCATGCCTTCCTGATTGCGCAGTCGCTCAACCAGATCGACAAGGCCTACGGCCAGAACCATTCCATCCTGGACAACTGCCATGTGCGCATCGCGTTCGCGACGAACGATGAGCGCACGGCCAAGCGCATCTCCGAGGCGCTTGGCACGGCGACCGAGCTGCGAGCCCAGCGCAACTATGCGGGCCACCGGCTCGCCCCCTGGCTCGGGCACCTGATGGTGTCGCGCCAGGAGACGGCCCGCCCGCTGCTGACGCCGGGCGAAGTGATGCAGTTGCCGCCCGATGATGCCGTGGTGATGGTCTCGGGCCATCCGCCCATCAAGGCGAAGAAGCTGCGGTACTACCAGGATCGGAACTTCACTGCGCGTGTCCTGCCTGCCCCGGTACTGGTTGCCGGCGTGTACGCGGATCGTCCTGCGGTGCGCCTTGACGACTGGAGCGGATTGCCACCCCTGGCTGCGCTTTCGTCTTCGTCTGTCGGAGATGCCAGCGGCATGGTCGACGAGGGTGGCCATCAGCTCAAGCCCGAGTTGGATGTCGCTACCGATGCATTGTCACTTCCAGATGCCGATGGCCTGCTAGTACTCGACGACGAAGACGACGCGCCGCTGCGGCCGCATGACGTGGACCGGCAGTTGATGCGCACCGCGCGTCTGGCCGCGCTGGACCCTGACGACGGAATCGCGCTATGACCCGCACCCGCCTGAACATCTTCATCGAGCCGGACCATGCGAAGCGGCTGGACCAGGTTGCGGCGCACAAGGGCGTGTCGAAGTCCGCCGTGATCGCCGCCGCACTGGCCTCGTTCCTTTCGCCGGACGGCGAGGACCAGCGCGAGGCGGCCATCGCCAAGCGCCTGGACCGCCTGTCTCGGCAATTCGACCGGCTTGAGCGCGATCAGAACGTGCTGATCGAGACGGTGGCCCTCTACGTCCGTTACTTCCTGACGGTGTCGATTCCCGTTCCGGAAGGGCAGCAAGAGGTGGCCCGCGCTCAAGGCCGCGCCCGCTACGCGCAGTTCATCGAGCAGCTTGCGCGCCACATCCAGCGCGGGCGCAGCCTGGTGCGCGAGGTGCATGAAGACATCGGGCCTCCCGGAGCCACGCAAGCTGAAGCCCAGGCAGGGCCTGATACCGATCCCCAGGAGGTTCATCATGAATCTACCTGAGTCGAACGCCGTGGACGCTTCACTGGAGCGACGCATCCGCATGCTGCGCACGGCCATGGGACCGGAGATCGCAGCCGCCCTCGAAGATCCGGAAGTCGTCGAGGTGCTGTTGAATCCGGATGGCTCGCTCTGGGTGGACCGACTGGGCACCGGCCGGGAAGCCACCGGCGCTGCGCTGCCGCCGGCCGTGGCCGAGCGGATCATCCGGCTGGTGGCCGCGCATGTGCGCGCCGAGGTGCATGCGGGCGCGCCGATCCTATCGGCGGAGCTGCCCGAAACCGGCGAACGCTTCCTGGGCGTGTTGCCGCCCGTGGTGCGCGCGCCGTCCTTCGCGATCCGCAAGCGAGCGCTGCGCATCATGACGCTCGCCCAATACGTAGCCGATGGCGTGATGACCGAGGACCAGGCGGCGTTCCTGCGCCGCGCAGTGCGCGAGCGCCTGAACATCGTCGTGGCGGGCGGCACCAGCACCGGCAAGACAACGCTGGCCAATGCCTTGCTCGACGAGATCGCCGAGACGCTCGACCGGGTGCTAATTCTCGAAGACACGGTGGAGCTGCGGTGCCGCTCCGACGACCACGTGGGCATGCGCACCGAACCGGGCGTGAGCACCATGGCCGACCTGGTGCGCGCCACCTTGCGCCTGCGGCCGGACCGCATCGTGGTAGGCGAGGTGCGCGGCTCCGAAGCGCTCGACCTGCTCAAGGCCTGGGGGACCGGACATCCCGGCGGAATTGCGACCGTACACGCTGGCTCAGCGCACGGTGCGCTTACCCGGCTGGAGCAGCTGGTGCAGGAAGTCAGCGTGACCGTCCCGCGCGCCCTGATCGCCGAAGCGGTCAACGTCATCATCTTCATCGCCGGACGCGGCCGTGCCCGCCGCGTGCGCGAGATTGCGCGCGTCATCGGCTACGACAGCCACGGCTACCAGCTCGATACAGAGCTGTCTTCCTTCCCGTCCCTTCCTTCATCGAACCCGTCCACCACAGGAGATCCGACATGACGCATTCACGCCTTTCCGCAAAACCGCTTCTGTACGTCGCCGCCGCAGCGGCGCTGCTGCTGGCCGTGGCGCGGCCTGCGCAGGCAGCCGGCTCGAACATGCCGTGGGAGGCACCGCTGCAGTCGGTGCTCGAATCCATCCAAGGGCCGGTGGCCCGGATCATTGCGGTGATCGTCATCATCGCGACGGGTCTCGCGCTGGCCTTCGGCGATACCAGCGGTGGCTTCCGCAAACTGATCCAGATCGTCTTCGGTCTGTCGATCGCCTTCGCGGCGTCCAGCTTCTTCCTGACCTTCTTCAGCTTCACGGGCGGGGCGATGCTGGCATGAGCACGGCGCTCGGACCTATCGCCGGCTTCGAGGTGCCGCTGCACCGGTCGCTGACCGAACCCATTCTGCTGGGCGGTGCGCCGCGCACCGTGGCGATTGCCAACGGCACGCTGGCCGCCGCCGTCGGCTTGGGCCTGCAGCTCTGGCTGCCCGGCCTCGTGTTGTGGATCGTCGGGCACTCGCTGGCTGTCTGGGGTGCGCGTCTGGACCCGCAATTCATGCAGGTCTTCGCGCGACACATCAAGCACCGGCAGTTGCTGGACGTCTGAGGTCACGATGTTGAATCTCATCGAATACCGCAAGCGCCCCGCGTTGCTGGCCGACTGGCTACCGTGGGCCGGACTGGTGGCGCCGGGCGTCGTGCTCAACAAGGATGGTTCGTTCCAGCGCACGGTCCGGTTCCGCGGTCCGGATCTGGACAGCGCGACGCAGGGCGAACTGGTCGCCACATCGGCGCGCCTCAACAACGCGCTGCGGCGTCTCGGCTCAGGCTGGGCCTTGTTCGTCGATTCCGAGCGGCGCGAAGCAGCCAACTATCCGGAGTCCGTCTTCCCGGAGCCGCTGTCCTGGCTGATCGATGAGGAGCGCCGTGCCGCCTTCGAGGAGGACGCCAGCCACTTCGAAAGCAGCTACCACCTGACGGTCTTGTACTTGCCGCCCGAGGAGTCGACAGCGCGCGCCGCCCGCCTGCTCTACGAGAACAACCGCACGGAGGGTGTGGACTGGCGCGAACGGCTTGAAGCTTTCGTCTCCGAGACCGAACGCCTCTTCGGCTTGCTCGAAGGCGTGATGCCGGAGGCATCGTGGCTCGACGACATGCAGACCCTCACCTACCTGCATGGCTGCGTATCCACGCGCCGGCATGCGGTCGCCGTGCCCGAGGTGGCGATGCATCTGGACGCGCTGCTGGCCGACCAACCGTTGGTGGGCGGCCTGGCGCCGATGCTCGGAAATCAGAACCTGCGGGTGCTGTCGGTGCGCGGGTTTCCGGCATCGACCTGGCCGGGCTTGCTGGATGATCTGAACCGTCTGGGCTTTGCCTACCGTTGGAGCACGCGCTTCCTGTGCCTGGACAAGGCCGAGGCAGAGAAGGAACTGCGTCGCCTGCGTCGCCAGTGGTTTGCCAAGCGCAAGAACATCGTCGCACTGCTGCGCGAGACGATCTTCCAGCAGGAGAGCCCGCTGGTGGACTCGGATGCGTCCAACAAGGCATCGGACGCCGACGCGGCGCTGCAAGAGCTGGGCAGCGACCAGGTGGCCTTCGGCTACGCCACGGCCACAGTGACCGTATTCGACGCCGACCCCACGGCGGCCGACGAGAAGCTGCGCGCGGTGGAGCGGGCGATCCAGGGCCGCGGCTTTGTGACGATCCCCGAGACCTTGAACGCGGTTGACGCATGGTTGTCGTCGGTGCCGGGCCATGCCTATGCGAACGTGCGACAGCCGATTGTCTCGACGCTGAATCTGACGCACATGATGCCGGTGTCGGCCGTGTGGGCCGGTCCGGAGCGCAATAAGCATCTCGACGGTCCGCCCTTGATCGTGACCCGCACCGATGGTGCGACGCCGTTCCGGCTGGTCACACACATCGGCGACGTGGGCCACACGCTGGTCGTCGGACCGACCGGCATGGGCAAGTCGGTGCTGCTCGCGACATTGGCGATGCAGTTCCGCCGCTACCCGGGCTCGCGCATCTTCGCCTTCGACATGGGGCGTTCGATGCGCGCCACGATCCTCGGGCTCGGCGGCGAACACTACGACCTGGGCCCCGAAGGCTCGATTGCGTTTCAGCCGCTGGCCCGCATCGACCAGCACGGCTACCGCACCTGGGCGGCCGAGTGGATCGAAGGCCGATTGCGGCTGGAAGGCATCGCCGTCGGCCCGCCCGAGAAGGACGCCGTCTGGTCGGCGCTCAACAGCCTGGCCAGCGCCCCCGTCGAACAGCGAACCATGACCGGCCTGTCGGTGCTGCTGCAGTCCAATGCACTGCGGCAGGCCCTGAAGCCTTACGTACTAGGCGGCGCCTACGGAAAACTGCTCGATGCAGACGCGGACCGGCTCGGCTCTGCATCGGTGCAGGGTTTCGAGATGGAAGAACTGATGCACAGCAAGGCCGCCGTGCTGGCGGTGCTGGGCTACCTGTTCGCTCGCTTCGACGAACGATTCGATGGTGAGCCGACGTTGCTGATCCTGGACGAGGCCTGGCGGTTCTTGGACGAGCCCGTGTTTGCCTCGCGCATCCGCCAATGGCTTAAAGCGCTGCGCAAGAAGAACGTCTCGGTGATCTTCGCCACCCAGTCGCTTGCGGACATCAAGGATTCGACCATCGCACCGGCCATCGTGGAGAGCTGCGCGAGCCGCATCTTCCTCCCGAACCCGCAGGCGGCCGAGCCGCAGATTCGGGTGATCTACGAGGGCTTCGGGCTCAACAACCGGCAGATCGAGATCGTCGCGACTGCACAGCCCAAGCAGGATTACTACTACCAGTCTCGGCTGGGTAACCGCGTCTTCGACCTCGGGCTCGGGCCGGTGGCACTGGCTTTCGCCGGTGCTTCCACGCCGGAGGACCAGCGAGCCATCGATGACGTGTCCGTTGCCGCCACCTCCTCGGGCTTTGCAACAGCTTGGCTGCGCCATCGCGGCCTCGGTTGGGCCGCCGACCTTATCCCATCGTTCCCGTCCTTTCCTTCGTCACCTCAGGAAAACTCGCCATGAAGAAACACCTTCTCGCCGCCGCAGCGGCGTCGATGATCGCTCTTGCGCCCGCTGTGCACGCGCAGTGGGTCGTCTTCGATCCCTCGAACTATTCGCAGAACATCCACACAGCTGCGCGCACGCTGGAGCAGATCAACAACCAGCTCCGTCAGCTGCAGAACGAGGCACAGATGCTGACGAACCAGGCGCGCAACCTCACGAGTCTGGACTTCAGCGCCCTGGGCGAACTGCGCGCCGCCTCGTCGGCGACGAACCAGTTGATTCAGCAGGGCCAGGGCCTGGCCTTCAATGTCGCGCAAATGGAGACGGATTTCCGGCGGCTGTATCCCGAGTCGTACACGGCGGCGATCTCCGGAACTCAGATGGGGGCCGATGCGCGCATGCGCTGGACCCATTCGCTCGAAGCACTGCGCACCGCGACCAGGGTGCAGTCGCAGGCGGTGCAGAACTTCGCGTCGGACGAGCGGACCTTGACCGACCTGGTGAACCGCAGCCAGTCGGCCACCGGCGCATTGCAGGCGATGCAGGCGACGAACCAGCTTCTTGCTTTGCAGTCACGTCAGGCCATGCAGGCGCAGCAACTGCAGATCACGCAGGACCGCGCGGCCGCGCTGGAGCAAGCGCGGCAGGTCGCGGTGCAGGAGCGTGCGCGCGAGGTGCGTCGGCGCTTCCAGGGCGACGGCACGCCGTACACGCCCTACACGGTCAACTTCTACAGCAATTGAGGGGGACGCATGCGTAAGCTTTTGATCGTGGTTCTCGCAGCGTTGCAGGCTGCTTGCGGCAAGCCCGCACCCTTCGAGTCTGTCGAATCGCTGATGGCCAATCCCGAGCGCCTGAAGGAACTGCGCGCACAGTGCAAGGTCGACCACCCCAAGGTCGGCGACGACCAGTGCAATGCCGTGGCCGAAGCCACGCGCCGGCGCTTCTTTGGCAGCGGCGGCCCGAAACACACACCGGCAGCACCGGCACCCGCGGCTTCAGCGCCAGCCCACAAGGACTGACCGATGAACGACCTGTCGGTCATCGACCGCTTCCTCGACGTCTTCTCGCGCTACATCGATTCCGGATTCGGACTGCTGGGCGGCGAGGTGGGATTTCTGACCGCCACGCTGGTCGTGATCGACATGACGCTGGCAGGCCTCTTCTGGGCGATGAGCAATGCCAGCGGCGGTGGTGGCGACGACGTGATCGGCAAGCTGATCAAAAAGGTGCTCTACGTTGGCGCCTTCGCCTTCATCCTGAACAACTTCAACAGCTTATCTGGCATTGTGTTCCGGTCCTTCGCCGGGCTTGGACTGGTGGCATCCGGTTCGTCAATGACCCAGGGCGAGCTGCTGCAGCCGGGCCGGCTCGCGCGCGTGGGTGTCGAGGCCGGTGCGCCGATCATGAGGCAGATCAGCGACCTGACGGGTTTTCCGGAGGTGTTTGCCAATCTTGATGTCATCACCGTGCTGTTTCTGGCTTGGCTTGTGCTGATCGTGAGCTTCTTCGTGCTTGCGGTTCAGCTCTTCGTCACATTGATCGAGTTCAAGCTGACCACGCTCGCAGGCTTCGTGCTGGTGCCGTTCGCGTTGTGGAACAAGACGGCTTTCTTGGCTGAACGGGTCTTGGGCAATGTGGTGTCTTCGGGCATCAAGGTGCTGGTGCTGGCCGTGATTGTCGGTATCGGCACAGGTCTGTTCGCCGAGTTCACGGTGCCACCCGGCACCGAGCCGTCCATCGACCATGCGCTGGTCATCATGCTGGCCGCGCTGGCGATGCTGGGTCTGGGCATCTTCGGGCCGGGCATTGCCACCGGGCTGGTATCCGGTGCGCCGCAGCTTGGCGCAGGGGCGGCGGCGGGGTCGGCGCTGGGTGCTGCAGGTCTGGCCGTTGCGGGCGGTGCGGCCGTGGCGGGAGCTGGTTCGGCAGTGGCTGCTGGCGCGCGCATGGTGCCGGGTGCTGCGCGTACTGCCATCGGCGGCGGCGCCGCCGCGGCACGGCCTGCCAGTTCGATGGCCAGTGGGGCGAAATCGACCTACCAAGCCGGCGCCGCCGCTTCGGGCGCT
>CALRYR010000083.1:0-11153 GCA_943372425.1 Variovorax sp. YR752
CTATTTCGGTGGGATTTCTCCTACACGAGAGGGCACGAGTGACGAAATAGAGGACTTATCCGGCCAACATCGATCAATTGGTTGGAGGCGCCTCTCCCTAGCATCGGTGCCATGGCGCAGCTCCACCCCGACCTTCTTCCTCTGCACGCCGCGAGCGCGGAGGCTGAGCACCGCGCCGACCTGGTGCCTGTGATGCTGCGGCTGCTGGTCGCGCATGCCCGTTTGCATGGGAAGGACCCGTCGGGCCTGGTGCGGGGCCTGGGCTTCGAGCTGGCAGATCTCGATGCGCCCCTGCTGCGGGTGTCGTTCCGGCAATGTGCCGAGGCAATCCGACGTGCGCTCGTGCTGATGCCGAGCCCTCATCTGGCACTGGAGATCGGCGAGACGCTGAAGGTCGTGTCGCTGGGCAAGGTCGGCCTGGGCATGATGGCGAGCGAGAACTCGCACCGGATGTTCGACTTCCTGATCGCGTTCCCGCAGCAGGCCGGCTGCCTCCTGTCGCTGCACAGCGAGTCGACGGTCAAGCACTACGGCGTCGTGGCGCAGCCGCTGTTCCACGACCCGGAGCTGCAGCGCTTTCTCGTCGAGTTCACGCTGTCGGCACTCGCTTTTCTCGCGCGCCAGATCGTCGGCCCGGATTGCCGTCCGCTGGCGGTCGAGCTGGCCCTGCCGCTGCCGGCCTGCACGACCGCCTACGAACACGCCTTCGGCCGGATTCCACTGTTCGGCCGGCAGGCGCACCGCATGCTGTTCGCCGCGCAAGCGCAGCCCCTGCCCTGCGCCGAGCCGTCCGTCGCCCGTGCGATGCAGGAAGGGCTGCAGGCTGCCCGCCCGGCGCAACCCGTGCTGGAGATCGGTGCGGCCGTGGCCCAGATCATTCGCCGGCACCAGGGCACGCCGCCACCGTTGGCCCAGGTGGCACGCGCGCTCAACATGAGCGAACGCTCGTTGCGGCGCCGGCTGTGCGAAGAGGGGCTGAGCTTCCGCGGGCTGATCGCCGACGACCGGCGCATCCGCACGCTGAACCTGGTGATGCAGTCCGATGCGTCGATGACGCAGGTGGCAACGCGCTCGGGCTACACCAGCGCACGCAGCCTGCGGCGGGCCGTCAACCGGTGGACTGGAAGCGGCCCGGCAAGTCTGCGCAAGGGGGCGCAGCGGCCGGAGTAGGCGGCCGCCATTTCAGATTCGCGCCACCCGCATCGCATGAGATCCAGGCCCGGGCACCCGCGGAACTGGCTCTGCCAGGCCGCTGGGTGCGCCCCCTTGAGGGGGAGGCGCCGCAGGCGCATCGGGGGTGGGCCTCATTCAGACCAGGCTGTCGAGCGGCCAACGCGGCTTGACGTCGAAGGCGTAGGCCTCGGTTGCCTGCTGCAGGCCGGCCTGCAGGCGCATCGCGGCGGCCATGGCGATCATGGCGCCGTTGTCGGTGCACAGGTGCAGTTCCGGGTAGTGCACCCGCACGCCGCGCTGCGCGCAGGCCGCGTCGAGCTGCTGGCGCAGCATCCGGTTGGCGCCGACGCCGCCGGCCACCACCAGGCGCTTCAGGCCGGTTTCGGCCAGGGCCGAGAGGCTCTTCTTCAGCAACACCTCGACGATGGCGGCCTGCGTCGATGCGGCCAGGTCGGCCTTGCGCGCTTCGAGCTGGTCTCCCAGCTTCTTGGCCTGGGTCAGCACCGCTGTCTTCAGGCCGGCGAAAGAGAAGTCGAGGTCGCCGCTGTGCAGCAGCGGGCGCGGCAGCTTGAACGCCGCCGGGTCGCCCTGCTCCGCCAGCTTGGCCAGCCAGGGGCCGCCGGGGTACGGCAGGCCCATCAGCTTGGCGGACTTGTCGAAGGCCTCGCCGGCGGCGTCGTCGATGGTCTCGCCCAGGATCTCGTAGCGGCCCACGCCATCGACGCGCATCAGTTGGGTGTGGCCGCCCGACACGAGCAGGGCCACGAAGGGAAATTCCGGTGGGTCTTCGCTCAGGAAGGGCGACAGCAGGTGGCCCTCGAGGTGGTGCACGCCCAGCACCGGCTTGCCCAGTGCGGCACCCAGGGCGCAGGCCACGCCGGCGCCCACCAGCAACGCGCCCGCCAGGCCGGGGCCGCGGGTGTAGGCGACGACATCGACATCCGCCAGCCGTTTGCCGGCCTCGTCGAACACGGTCTGCGCGAGCGGCAGCACGCGGCGGATGTGGTCACGGCTCGCCAGCTCAGGCACCACGCCGCCGTAGGCCTGGTGCATGGCGATCTGGCTGTGCAGTGCGTGCGAGGCCAGCCGCGGCACGGCGGCGCCCTGCCATTCGACCAGCGCCACGCCGGTTTCGTCGCACGACGATTCGATTCCCAATACGAGCATGGCCGCGAGTGTAGGATGCGCGCGCTTGCGGGGCATGGATGTTGCTGCATGCCCCTTCACCCCGCCCCTCGGAACGCCCACGACACGATGAAATCCGGACTGAGCTTCCTGATCGCCGCCCTGCGCAGCGAGATCGACGAACTCGACCAGTTGTCGCGCACCAGCGAACTGGTCGGCACGATCGGCCGGCTGGTGCACGCGCTGCAGCGCGAACGCGGCATCTCGAATGTCATGCTGGGTTCCAGGGGCCAGCGCTTCCTGGCCGAACGGACGTTGCAGATCGCCGAATGCACGCAGCTCGAGGAGGCGGTGCGCGCACGTTTCGACGCGCTCGAGGCCGACCCGGGCCGGCTGGGCCACAGCGCCCGCCTGTTCAGCCGCATCGCCTGGGTCGTGCCTGGGCTCGACGCCCTGCCCGCCCTGCGCCAGCGCATCGGCGCGCTCGAGCCGACGGCCGCCGAGGCGACGAACGCCTTCGTGAAGGTGATCGCCGGGCTGCTCGCGGTCGTGTTCGAGTCGGCCGACGGTGCCACCGATCCGGAAATCTCGCGCCTGCTGGTCGCGATGTTCAATTTCATGCAGGGCAAGGAACTCGCCGGCCAGGAGCGCGCCTGCGGCGGGGCGGCTTTCGCCTCCGGCCGCAACGAGGCCGCACGGCAGCAGCAGTGGCTGCACCTCATCGAATCGCAGGAACGTTGCTTCCAGGTGTTCTCGGAGTTCTCCGGCCCCGAGCTCGAAGCGCAGTGGCTGGCCCACCTGCCGCCGAGCCAGACCGCCGAACTCGAGCGGCTGCGCCGCATCGCCTGCGCCGCGCCCGCCGGCGTGGCGCTCGACCCCGAGCTGAGCCCCGTGTGGTTCGACTGCTGCACACGGCGCATCGATGCCATGCAGACCGTCGAGGAACGACTGGCGGCCGACCTGCGCCAGCTGTGCACCGCCAAGATCGCCCAGGCGCGCAACGAGCTGCTGAACCACGAGACGCTGATGGCACAACTGGCCCAGCAGCCACCCGCCCCGGCGGCCTCCTTCTTCGACCAACCGGAATCTCCGTCGCTGCCGGCGGCCCCGGGGAATGGCGTACCGCCCTACGGCCGCCACCTGGAACGCTCGATCCTCGACATGGTGCAGGAACAGGCGCTGCGCCTGCAGGCCATGAGCGACGAGCTCGACACCGTGCGCGCATCGCTCAACGAGCGCAAGCTGGTCGAGCGCGCGAAGGGCCTGCTGATGGCGCACCGCCGGCTGAGCGAGGCGGAAGCCCACAAGATGCTGCGCCAGACCGCGATGAACCAGAACCGGCGACTCATCGACGTCGCCGAATCGGTGCTCTCGATGGCGGAATACCTGCCTGCCGACGGCAAGCCCTGAACGCAATTGGTGCGCCGCACAACAAACGTGCGGCTCGTCTGTCGGCCCGGAGATCCGCTCGCAATCATGGCTATCACTCGCTTTGGCGCTGCTTTTTCAGTAGCGCACGACCATCCCAGCCAGCTGGCACAACGCTTGCATGTGAACCCACATAGACCGACGTAGGTCTGCAGGCAGGTGGCATCCAACGCGGGGTGGCACCCACCGAACCGGACAAAGGCGTCCGTGTCCGTCGAAGCTCGCTCATCAGCAGCTTTGACGCGATGCGGACGCCTTTTTTGTTTTTGTCTTTCGCTTTGCCCCTTTCTTCCGGAGTTCGCCCCATGACCGATCTGCTGAAAACGAAGTTGAGTCGCCGCCGCGTGCTGCAGGCCGCCGCCATCGGTGCGGCCGGCATCGACCCCGCGCTGCGCGCCCTCGCCTACGCACAAGGCTCCGACAAGCCCGAGAAGGAGGAGGTCAAGATCGGCTTCATCCCGCTGACGGACTGCGCCAGCGTGGTGATGGCCTCGGTGTTGGGCATCGACAAGAAGTACGGCGTGAAGATCGTGCCGAGCAAGGAAGCCAGCTGGGCCGGCGTGCGCGACAAGCTGGTCAACGGCGACCTCGACATGGCCCACGTGCTGTACGGCCTCGTCTACGGCGTGCACCTCGGCCTGAGCGGCCCGAAGAAGGACATGGCCGTGCTCATGACCTTGAACAACAACGGCCAGGCGATCACGCTGTCGAAGAAGCTGGCTGACAAGGGCGCGGTCGACGCACCCTCGCTCGCCAAGCTGATCGCCAAGGAAAAGGGCGACTACACCTTCGCGCAGACCTTCCCGACCGGCACGCACGCGATGTGGCTGTACTACTGGCTCGCCTCGGCCGGCATCGACCCGTTCAAGGATGTGAAGAACATCGTGGTGCCGCCGCCGCAGATGGTCGCGAACATGCGCATCGGCAACATGGACGGCTTCTGCGTGGGCGAACCCTGGGGCCAGCGCGCCATCATGGACGGCATCGGGGTAACGGCCATCACCACGCAGGACATCTGGAAGGACCACCCCGAGAAGGTGCTGGGCTGCACCGCCGACTTCGTCAAGAAGTACCCGAACACCGCACGCGCCGTGACGGCCGCGATTCTGGAAGCCGGCAAGTGGATCGACGCCGGCCTGCAGAACAAGAACAAGATGGCCGAGACGATCGCCGACAAGAGCTACGTCAACACCAGCGTCGACGCCATCAACCAGCGCATCCTGGGCCGCTACGTCAACGGCATGGGCAAGAGCTGGGACGACCCGAACTACATGAAGTTCTACAACGATGGCGCGGTGAATTTCCCGTACCTGTCGGACGGCATGTGGTTCCTCACGCAGCACAAGCGCTGGGGCTTGCTCAAGGCGCACCCGGACTACCTCAAGGTTGCGACGGACATCAACCGCATCGACATCTACAAGCAGGCCGCCACCGCCACCAAGACGCCCGTGCCCGCCTCGCCGATGCGCACCAGCAAGCTGATGGACGGCGTGGTGTGGGACGGCAAGGACCCCGCCAAGTACGCCGATTCGTTCAAGGTCAAGGCCTGAGGAGAACACCATGGTGAGCGCCGTTTTTCATTCCCCGCTGGAGGCCAATGTGCCTCTCTCCCCACCGGCCGCCGCGTCGGTCGTCGCACCAGCCAAGGCCGCCACCGTTTCGGCGCCTGCGCCGGTGCAAGCTGCGCCGCGCAGGCCGCTCGACCTGCGCGCCTTCTGGATGCGCGTGCTGCCGCCGCTGGCCGGCTTCGGCCTGCTCCTGCTGGTCTGGGAGCTGATCGCGATGAACAGCACCACCGGCTTCCCCTCGCCGCTGGTCACGGGCAAGCAGGCGCTGACCGTGTTCGCCGATCCGTTCTATAGCAAGGGCCCCAACGACCAGGGCGTGGGCTGGAACGTGCTGTCGTCGCTGCAGCGTGTGGCGCTGGGCTTCGGCCTGGCGGCGCTGGTCGGCATTCCGGCGGGCTTCGCCATCGGGCGCTTCGAATTCCTCGCGCGCATGTTCAACCCGCTCATCAGCCTGCTGCGTCCGGTGTCGCCGCTGGCCTGGCTGCCGATCGGCCTGCTGGTCTTCAAGGGCGCCAACCCGGCGGCGATCTGGACCATCTTCATCTGCTCGATCTGGCCGATGGTCATCAACACCGCGGTCGGCGTGCAGCGCGTGCCGAGCGACTATATGAACGTGGCCAAGGTGCTGAACCTCAGCGAGTGGAAGATCCTCACCAAGATCCTCTTCCCTGCCGTGCTGCCCTACATGCTGACCGGCGTGCGCCTGGCTGTCGGCACTGCGTGGCTCGTGATCGTCGCGGCCGAGATGCTGACGGGCGGCGTGGGCATCGGCTTCTGGGTGTGGGACGAGTGGAACAACCTCAACGTCGCCAACATCATCATCGCGATCTTCGTCATCGGCGTGGTCGGCCTGGTGCTCGAGTTCGCGCTCATCAAGATCGCCACCGCGTTCACGTTCGAAGAGGTGAAGTCATGAATGAAGACAAGTTCATCGAGATCAGCGACGTCGAGCAGACCTTCAAGACGCCCAAGGGCAGCTTCCAGGCGCTGCGCGACATCCACCTGACGGTCGCCAAGGGCGAGTTCGTCGCGCTGATCGGCCATTCGGGTTGCGGCAAGTCGACGCTGCTGAACCTGATCGCCGGGCTCACGAAGCCGACGCATGGAACGCTGCTGTGTGCCAACAAGGAAATCGCCGGCCCTGGCCCGGAACGCGCCGTGGTCTTCCAGAACCACTCGCTGCTGCCCTGGCTCACCTGCTACGAGAACATCTACCTGGGCGTCGAGCGCGTCTTCGCGGCGACCGAGAGCAAGCCGCAGCTGAAGGCCCGCACCGATGCGGCGCTCGCACTGGTCGGGCTCACGCCCGCCACGGGCAAGCGGCCCGGCGAGATCTCCGGCGGCATGAAGCAGCGCGTGGGCATCGCCCGTGCGCTGGCGATGGAGCCCAAAGTGCTGCTGATGGACGAGCCCTTCGGCGCGCTCGACGCGCTGACCCGCGCCCGGTTGCAGGACGAACTGCTCGCCATCGTGCAGAAGACGCGGAGCACGGTCGTGATGGTCACGCACGACGTGGACGAGGCGGTGCTGCTGTCCGACAAGATCGTGATGATGACCAACGGCCCCTCGGCCACCATCGGCGAGGTGCTGCCGGTCGACCTGCCACGCCCGCGCAACCGGGTCGAACTCGCGGAGGACCGCGACTACGTGCACTACCGCAAGGCGGTCATCGACTTCCTCTACACGCGGCAGGGGCACGTCGAAAAGGCGGCCTGAGCGCCGCCTGCCGGGAACCACCATGGACATGCGCGCAAAGAAGCAGAAGCTGGTGCTCGTCGGCAACGGAATGGCCGGCGTGCGCACGCTCGAGGAGCTGATCAAGATCGACCCGGCGCTCTACAACATCACGGTGTTCGGCGCGGAATCGCACCCCAACTACAACCGCATCCTGTTGTCGCCCGTGCTGGCGGGCGAACAGAGCCTCGACGAGATCGTGCTCAACCCCTGGTCGTGGTACCAGGAAAACGACATCACCGTGCATGCGGGCCGCCGGGTGGTCGAGGTTGACCGCGTGAAGCGCATCGTGCGCGCCGACGACGGCACCGAGGCGCCCTACGACCGGCTGCTGCTGTGCACCGGCTCGCATCCCTTCGTGCTGCCGGTGCCGGGCAACACGCTGGAGGGCGTGATCGCCTACCGCGACATCGCCGACACGCAGGCCATGATCGAGACCGCGAAGACGCACCGGCACGCGGTCGTCATCGGCGGCGGCCTGCTGGGCCTGGAAGCGGCCAACGGGCTGATGCTGCGCGGCATGCGCGTCACCGTGGTGCACGTCAGCGAATGGCTGATGAACCGCCAGCTCGACGATGTGGCGGCTGGCCTGCTGCGCCAGTCGCTCGAAGACCGGGGCCTGACGTTCCGCCTGGGTGCGCACACGCAGGAACTGCTGGACGACGGCACCGGCCGTGTGCGCGCCGTGCGCTTCAAGGACGGCAGCGAAGAGCCGGCCGACCTGGTGGTGATGGCCGTGGGCATTCGCCCCAACGTCCAGCTCGCCGAATCGATGCGGCTGCACTGCCAGCGCGGCATCGTCGTCACCGACACGCTGCAGACCGTGACCGATGCGCGCATCTACGCGGTGGGCGAATGCGCGGCGCACCGCGGCATCGCGTACGGGCTGGTCGCGCCGCTGTTCGAACAGGCGGGCGTGGCCGCCAACCACCTGGCCGAGATGGGCTACGGCCGCTACATGGGCTCGCTCACGTCGACCAAGCTGAAGGTGACCGGCATCGACCTCTTCAGCGCCGGCGACTTCATGGGCGGCGAAGGCACCGAGGCGATCGTGATGCGCGACCCGGCTGGCGGCGTCTACAAGAAGCTGGTGATCAAGGGCGACAAGCTGGTCGGCGCCTGCCTGTATGGCGACACCGTGGACGGCAATTGGTATTTCGAGCTGCTGCGCGAAGGCCGCAACGTGCGAGACATCCGCGACCAGCTGATGTTCGGCGCGCCGGGCGTATGAGCGCCGCGCACGAGACCCGCTCCACCTGCCCATATTGCGGCGTGGGCTGCGGCGTGATCATCGAATCCACCGGCGCGCAGATCACCGGCGTGCGCGGCGACCCGGACCACCCTGCCAACTTCGGCCGGCTGTGCACCAAGGGCTCGACGCTGCACCTCACGGCGACGGCGGCGGTCACGATGCAGACGCGCCTGCTGCAGCCGATGCGGCGCGTGGAACGCGGCACGGCGCCTGCGGCCATCACCTGGGACGATGCGCTCGACACGGCCACCGACAAATTCGCCCAGGTGATCCGCGACCACGGCCCCGACGCTGTCGGCTTCTACATCTCGGGCCAGCTGCTGACCGAGGACTACTACGTCTTCAACAAGCTGGCCAAGGGCCTGATTGGCACCAACAACATCGACACCAACTCGCGCCTGTGCATGAGCAGCGCGGTCGCGGGCTACAAGAAGACGCTGGGCGCCGATGCGCCGCCCGCCTGCTACGACGACTTCAAGGATGCGCAGTGTTTGTTCATCGTCGGCAGCAACACCGCCTGGGCGCACCCCATCCTGTTCCGCCGCATCGAGGATGCGAAGCGGGCCAGCCCGGCGATGAAGATCGTCGTGGTCGACCCGCGCCGCACCGACACCTGCGAGATCGCCGACTTGCATCTCGCCATCCAGCCCGGCACCGACGTGATGCTGTTTCATGGCCTGCTGCACCTGATGCTGCGGGAAGGCTGGACCCGGCCCGACTACATCGCCGCGCACACCAGCGGCTTCGACGCGCTGGCCGCGACGGTGCGCGACTGCACGCCCGAGCGCGTGGCGCAGGTCTGCGGCATCGATGCCCGCGACTTGCTCGAGGCCGCACGCCTCTTCGCCACCTCGGTCGCGACGCTGAGCCTGTACTGCCAGGGGCTGAACCAGTCGTCGTCCGGCACCGCGAAGAACGCGACGCTGATCAACCTGCATCTCGCGACCGCGCAGATCGGCCGGCCCGGCGCCGGGCCCTTCTCGCTCACCGGCCAGCCCAACGCGATGGGTGGCCGCGAGGTCGGCGGCATGGCGAACCTGCTGAGCGCGCACCGCGACGTGGCCAACCCGGCGCACCGCGCCGAGGTCGCAGCGCTGTGGAATGTGCCCGACGTGCCCGCTACGCCCGGCAAGACCGCGGTCGAGATGTTCCAGGCGGCAGCCGACGGCGAGATCCGCGCGCTGTGGATCGCCTGCACCAACCCCGCGCAGTCGATGCCCGACCAGGCCACCGTGCGCCGGGCGCTGGAACGCTGCGAGTTCGTCGTCGTTCAGGAAGCCTTCGCGACCCCAGCGACCTGCGCCTATGCCGACCTGCTGCTGCCCGCCACGACCTGGGGCGAGAAAGTCGGCACCGTGACCAACAGCGAGCGCCGCATCTCGCGCGTGCGCCCCGCCGTGCCGGCACCGGGCGCGGCACGGCACGACTGGTCGGCCGTCGCCGACTTCGCGCAACGGCTTGAAGCGGTACTGCCGTCGCGCAGCGCCGCGCCGCTCTTCCCTTATGCCCTCGATGCCGAAGCAGGCGCCGAGGCGATCTGGAACGAGCACCGCGAGAGCACCCGGGGCCGCGACCTCGACATCACCGGGCTGAGCTGGGCGATGCTCGACGCGCAAGGCCCGCAGCAATGGCCACTGCCAGAGGGTCGATCGACCGGCCGTGCACGCCTGTACGAAGACGGCGTGTTCCCCACGCCCGACGGCCGCGCCTGCTTCTACGACATCGTCTACAAGCCGGTCGCCGAAGCCCGCGAACCGCGCTACCCCTTCTCGCTCAACACCGGCCGCCTGCGTGACCAGTGGCACGGCATGAGCCGCACCGGCACGTTGGGCCGCCTGTTCGGCCACGCGCCGGAGCCGGTCGTGCAGATGCACCCACAGGACATGGCGCGCCGGGAGATTCACGACGGCGACCTCGTGCAGGTCGCATCGAGACGTGGCGCGATCGTGCTTCCGGCACAGGGCAGCGGCGACATCGGCACCGGCCAGAGCTTCATCGCCATGCACTGGGGCGAAGAGGCGCTGAGCGGCCGGTCGAGCACCGGCGAGCGGCTGGCGGGCGTCAACGCCCTGAGCACGCCGGTGTTCTGCCCCGATTCGAAGCAGCCCGAACTCAAGCACGCGGCCGTGCAGATCGTGAAAGCCGAACTGCCCTGGTCGCTGCTCGCGGTGGCCTGGTTGCCCGGTGACCGGGTGCTCGCGGCGCAGACCGCCCTGCGCGCGCTGATGCCGCGCTTCGCCTTCGCCAGTTGCATGCCCTTCGGCAGCGCGGGTGCGCTGGCAGGCGGCGCGGACGAGCGCAGCGGCCTGCTGTTCCGCGCGGCCGACACCGAAGCCGCGTCGCCTGAACTGCTGGCCGAGATCGAGGCCCTGCTCGGCCTGGCCGCGCCGGACACCCTGCGCTACGCCGACGCGCGCCAGGGCCAGCACCGTGCCGCGCGATTGGTGCGCGCGGCCGCCGATCCGCAGGGAGCGCGGCTCGACGCCTTCCTGCTCGGCGGCGACACGCGCGCCGAAGCCTGGCTCAAGCCGCTGCTGCAAGACCAGTTGCCCGCCCAGGCCTTCGGCCGCCAGTTGCTGCGGCCGGGCGCCGTCGCCCCGGTGCCCATGCAGGCGCGCGGCAAGGTCGTCTGCAGTTGCTTCGGCGTGACCGAAAGCGCCATCCGGCTGCAGTTGCCACGCTGCACGGGCTCGGACCGCGAGCGCCTTGCCGCGCTGCAGGGCGCGCTGAAATGCGGCACCAACTGCGGATCCTGCCTGCCGGAATTGCAGCGCATGCTGCACGCCACGCCGGCCGTGGCGACCGTGCCCGAGGTCGTTCTGTCATGAACGTCCTTGGTGCGTCGACGGGCATAAGCACAACGCATTTCCGGC
>CALRYR010000084.1:0-11148 GCA_943372425.1 Variovorax sp. YR752
TTGGCGGGCGTGCCGCCTCCGCCGGTCGACTACGCGGCATTCGAAACGTACGTGCGCTGTGGGCTCCAATACCACTATCGATATCGCCTGGACCTGCGCATCGACCTGGACCTGGAGGTGGGTGTGCGTGCACGGATCGCGGTGATGCAGGCCCTTCGAGGTATTGCGAACGGTGAGGGAACGCCCAAGGACGTGTTTCTCGGCACCTGGGCCAAATACAACTTGCCCGGCGGCGCAGAGGATCCGACCTTGTGGCGCGATGCCGTCGGTGCGCTTCGGCAAGGGATGCAAGTCATGAACGCCATCGGCGGAGAATTTTGCGAGCCGACGACTCAGGTTGCGGGTCTGTATCTGAACATGCCGTGGGGACTGAGAACGGACAAGCGGTATGGAAGCACCCTCCACCTCATTCGCTTCTCTTCTCGCGGTGCCAGCGACACGGCCACGCTGATGCGTCCCATGGTGAACGAGCTGGACGGACAGAAAATTCAGGGGATCGTGTTGCACAACATCCGTTCGGACCAAACGGTGTCCGTTGCGCCGAGCAGGGCACTGATGAAGACCAAGTCGGCAAAGGCTGCACTTCGTTTGCTTGATCAGGACTTTTCGCCCGTGGTCGGGCGGCATTGCGGTCGTTGCGCGTTCATGACGTCGTGTCCCTCTCAGCCTCGGTAAGCGAACGACCAACTGGAATCGGACCAGACCATGGCGCGCCAATACCTCGACGTACCCTACCGGGCCAAAGACGCGGCCAAGGCGCTGGGCGCGCGTTTCGACGGGGGTGTCAAGCGCTGGTACGTCGAGGACGGCATCGAGCTTGGCGTTTTCCAGGCTTGGCTGCCGACTGAGCTTGCGCTGGCACCCGGCGGGGATGGCACCGTCACAGACATGGGCTCCCCGAATCCGACGTGGCGACCGTTCGGCGAGGCGTACCCCTTTCGCGGCTCCTGAGCAGTGTCTCCGCGGCGGTTGCCGAGGCCTTTTCCAATGGTGTCTGGACCCTCGTCGAAGTCAACGAAGCCACCTTGCGCGGTGGCCACGTGTAGCTGGAGCTGTCGGAGCGCGACGGCTCCGGCCAGCCGGTTGCGAAGGCCACCTCCCTGCCAGCAAGGCGTCCGAGCGCCGAGGCGGCAGCTTTCGGTTTCAGTCCTTCCACTTGACCCACACCGGCATGGTCGCTCGATCCCTCTAGACCGCGCACGGCCTTGTCGACGCCCACTGCGGTCACACGTGGGCGAAGCGACGGGCTCACCAAGAGGTGGTCGATCCGCATGCCGGCGGTCTGCGGCGCCACCTCGAGACCGGCAACATCCTGCTGGATCGACGCCTGCGCGCGAGCATGCAGCGCCACACGACGACGGGCTGGGGCCTGTGCGCAGAACACCAGCAACTGTTCGACGACGGCTTCGTCGCGTTGGTCGAATGCGACCCGCAACAGAGTGGCTCGCCATCGAGCGCTAGTCGCTTGATGCCACAAGAGGCGTACCGGACGGGGAGGCTGGCGCACCTGAAACGCGACGTGTTTGCCGCCGTGTTCAACATGCCGATCGCGGACGATCTACCGTGCGTGTTCGTCGAGCCCGGCGTGATCAAAAGGCTGCAGGCGAGCGTGAAGCAGACTACGGATTGATGGTACGTCGAAACGATTCGATGCGTCGCCCGGGGCAGGGCGGCGCATCGGATTATGGAAACATGGCCGCCCATGCACGGTGCACACGGCAGCGGCTTGATAGCGCTCACGGTTCGACTTCGTCTTTCGCCGTGAAGTCCTGAAGCGTTGGCACCTTGGCGTCGCTGTCCAAGATCCGCGTCTGTGACCAGAGGATAGCGTGTTCGTAGAAGGACCGGCAGGTCAAGTCGCCGTCCTGGTCGAACCAATGCGTGGCCTCGGGCAACAGGTCGAACGTCACCCGATGGCGCGCGTAGGGGTTGTGGAAGACCTCGAGTTCGGCCGACCATGGCTCGCTCCCGCCTGGCCAAAGCCCGCGATAGTCGTCGCTCATGATGTCCAGGCAGAAGGGGATGCCGTCCAGTGCGCCCGGTGTGCGATCAAAGAACTTGCCGATGCGCATGTAGCGCAATCCCGCCGGTGCGCCCAGCGCGGTGATGGCGACGCGATTGAGCTTGGCGATCGAACAGGCGTTCGAGAAGATGACTGCGGAAAGCTCGGCGTGCTCCTTGTTCGCGAACAGCCCTGCGGGGAAGGCGGAGGCCCCCCCCAACGTCGGCGTCCTGAACGACCGCGTGTGCCGCCTACCGCCCGTCTCTGCAACCTCAGCGCCCTGTCCGTAGAGATAGCCAATGAGCGCTTCACGGCTCCACAGCATTGATCCGGGCGCCTGGAAATCGGCGATGGCGATCATGAACGGCTGGCCCGAGACGTGCGGCAGCCTGTCATACCCGCGCTGCAGCTTGCTTCCCAAGGTCTTTGCGAAGCGCACGGCGGCAGGGCCGAAGAAGACGTCTTCCGGTGCCTCGGGTGGAGCGCTTCGGCGCGCGTTGACGTGGTTGTAGGCGATCGTCGGATTGGCGGTCACCGCCTCGACCCACGCGTGGCCACCGCGGCGGTTCTCGATGCGAAAGTCCGGCGATTCGTAGGGCTGGGTCACCAGCAGGCCTTGCTCGCGGAAGCATCCCAGCAGCTGCGCTTCCCAGATGCGGGTGTGGAAGTTGCCGGTCTGGCAGTCGGAAACCCAGTTGCGGTCCGGGTTCGGAAGCGCCAGGTACAGCTGGTTCAGGACCCAGGCCGCCGGATGGTGCGATGGCGTGGCGAGCAGCTTGAAGACGTCACTTGCCGTGCGCTGCTGCAGGTCATGGAGCGCCGCGCGCCGCCGCACCCCGGCAGGCAACGGCTCGTGCGCGACACCATCGCGGAGGAGGTGGCGGATGCGCGCCATGGCGTCCCCACGGTCGCCCAGGCCATGCTGCTCCTCGACCACGGTCCACACGTCGTCGACGCGGCGACGCATCGCGACCACGCCAACAAGTTCGTCGTCATCGTGGTGGGTGAGGGCGGCGCAGGCTTGCGCCGTCCACGCTCGTCCAGGCGGCGACCGGCGGCCACGCACCGAACCCATGGCCGCGCGGCAACGAAAGTGCATAAAAGCGGAACAAGCTTTCCGGTAATTCCTGCAAGGGATCCTCCAGCCGAGCGTCCAGCATGCCGTCATGCGGGCCGCGCCGAGAGCACCTCTTCGGAGGCGGTGACGCGCTGCTGCGTCACCTCGATGAGGGTTTGATACAGGCGCAGCTCGGCCGCGAAGTAGGCCAGTGGCGCGTGCCGCCATACCTGCGTGAACTGCGCATGCATGAACACGAACTGCTTGAGTTGTTCCTTCGCGGCCTGGAGCTCCCGCTCAGCGGCGGTGGTCCTGTCTACGTCGCTGACCGCCATCGCCAGGAAGCGCCGGCCATCATAGCGCCATGGGTTTCGCTCGAGGTCGGTGCGCCAGAACTCCCAGTAGCCGGACGCATCGACGATCGCGCAGACCGCGTGGTCGTGCTGCCTGTTGGCGATGAGGTAGGGCACCAGCTGCTCGAACGTCTGGATGTCGGCGCCGGTCAGCTTGCGCACCTCCGACAGGATGAAGTTGGTCATTCGGGTCTGGCGGTCCAGCGGACTTTCCGTGCTGGCGAACGTGATTTCCGACGGCAGCGCGGCGCGCAGCGCACCAGCGACGGAGACGAGCGAGGAGGACGCGGCAAAGTCGCCGGGGTAGCAGTAGTCAGGATTCGGAACGAGGGCCAGCCCGGCGTAGGCATACGCCTGGGCGACGAGCCGCGAACAGAACTGGCGGTTCGATGCATCCTGCGTCTCGCGCGTGCGCCTGTAGCTCGATCGCGTCGCTTCAGGCACCGAATACTGCTTGCCGACTTGCGTGCGCGCGTACATGCAGGCCAGCGCGATGGCCGCTGGATCAGGCGGCTCCAGCCGCAAGACCATCGCATGCGATGCATCTGAGAACAGTAGCCGCTGCGTGTTCCCGGAGTGCACGCCGTCGCCATCGGAGTGGATGTAGCTGTGGTCGGCGACGTACAGCATCGCGTGCGAGAACGCACTGGCGGTCGCCTTGCGGATCGCCTTGCTGACGGCGGCATCGCGCGTCGTCAGGACGACGTCGCCGGCGACTAGTCGCTGTGTGTCGAGGATGAACAAGCGAAGCCTCCTATCTCAGCATCGGCCGGCCGCCACTGCTCGGCGGCGCCATCGGCCAGGATTTCGGCGAATCCGTCCGGTGACGTTAGAACTCCGGCAAGTTTTCCAGGTTGTCCCGCTTGCTGCTGTTCCTGTTGGTCGTCAGGTAGATCTCATCCACCAGGTGCACCTGTGCGCCGAGCCTCCATTTCCCTTCGGGCGTTTCCGTCCTGGTCTGGAAGGTCGCCTTGCCCAGGCGGATCAGGTCGGCCACGAAGGCGCGTTGCACCGTGCGGTTGTGCCCGACAGTGCTTGGAAGCTCCTCGCGAACGCGCAAGTAGTCGATGTGCGTGTGGTCGTGGTTGTACCTGACGCCCGTGATGCAAAAGTCTGCCATAACCCCCCGAACAGAATGGCGGATTTACCGGTTCGGATCTTTGGGCGCCTGGACGAATTGCAAGAGGGCTTGAGTAACTGATCGACATGGAGGACGATTTGTGGCACAGGCAGATCATCAAGATCCTGAGCGCCAAGCACTGAATCTGACAGCCCCCATGCGTCGACATGTAAGGGCCCTGGGCTGCATCTTGGGAATGGCGCTCTGACGCGGTTGCATCCCCTCGAAGCACCCGGTCGATAGCCTTTCGACTCTTGTAAGATGTAACAAAATCAATTGGGGATCTCTTTCGGGGGGAACTGAATGGCGTCATCAAGAGCGAAAGGCCCATCCCGGACTAAGCGGAAGACCGAGGTTCCGGGGCAGGCATTAGGGTACAGCCTTCAATTTACGCGGCTCACTCATCTGTTGCTCCAAGCACCGGAGGGGAGCGTTTGCAGCCTGGAACTTCTCGACGATGTAGCGCAGGAGGACGGTGTCGGTGCCGTTAAGCTGATCCAGAGCAAGAGTGCGCTTACGGCCAATCCTGTCGCGGACCGCGCAAAGTCGCTATGGAAAACCCTCTCCAATTGGGTCGAGCTGGCGGCGACCCCTGGGTTCGAAGTCGACAAAGCGATTTTCGAGCTCTATGTCTCTCGCCCAGTCGAAGGAGCGATCGTTGAGGGTTTCGCGCAAGCGACTACCCTCGAAAGCGCCCGAGCGGCCATCGCACAGGCACGTACTGAGCTATGGGGGAGCTCTCCGGAGTTCGACCTGAAGGCGGGAGTCGCTGCAGAGATTTCTTCGTACGTCGAGAAGGTATTCACTGCCGATCAGAGCCTTTTGGAACGACTCATCTGCAATTTTCGACTGACCATGGGCAGTGGCAGTCCCCAGGCTGATCTTGAAGCGCTCGTTCGAAGCCACCCCGTTTCACCGTCTAAGGTCAATGACATCACCAATCACCTCTGCGGAGTGGTGAAGCGTCACGTTGACCTGTTGCTGGAGGCCAGCAAACCGGCTGCCGTCGCGCGCGATGACTTCCATGGCTGGTACACGTCCTACGTCCAAAAAATTGACCGGCAGACAGTGCTTTCGAGTCGCGCTCCGGCTCCGTCGGAGGCGGTGTCGCGGGGATACCTCCCCGACAATTTCATCCGGCAACTGGACATCATTGGGTTGTCATTCGAAGAAATGCTCGGGGCCGCGAGCGATTACTTCATGGCCTCCTTCGATCGCACTGATTGGGCTGCCCGGGGCGAAGTTGACGAGACCTCCTTTGACGACCTGGACGGTATCCTGAAGCGAGCATGGAAGAACAAGCAGCGAACCTGTGGACTAAATCACGGTAGCAGGTCCGAGCAGCACCAAGGGCAGGCACTTTACTTTGACTGCATGCAGTTCACTGCGCCAGTTCAGGCGATGTCACCCCCGGGGCATTTCATCCCCGGTTGCTTCCACATGCTGGCCGACGACTTGGTCGTAGGCTGGCACCCGAACTACGAAGCACACCTAAAGCTCAAGAAGGTGGCGTGAAGATGCTGGCAAGAGAGGTCCAAAATGTCCAAAACCCTGCGTTGGGTGCTGCGCTTGTATGGAGATTTTGTTGTGGATACGTCGAGACTCATCGCGTCAGTGCTCCACCGCCGCTGCCACTTCTCTTTCTGGTGCTGCCTATCGTTCTGCACCAGGCGACCTCGGAATTTGTGAAGCGCACTTACAAGAGTTCGGGCTTGCGGGCGTTCGCTGCCAAGTTCGGAGATTCGTCAGTGTCCAAGCAAGATCTGCTCATTCAGATCCATGATCGCTCAGTTCGATGGCGCAAGCTCAGCCTGCATTCCATCGAGCTCGCCGTCGCCGGAAGTCTGCTCAAACTCGCCGACAACGGCGAGGCCATTCCGCTGTCGAAAACCAAGGCGAGAGGGCTGTCAGACGAGGTAAAGCACCTCATGGACCTAGCGGAAAAACTCGGCGCCTGGTTCGGTGAACTCACAGTGCACGAGATCGTGACTACGCTGAAAGTGAAGCTCTAATGTATTTTCAGATTCGAGGGATCGTGCTCTGGCCGCGCAATGGGAACTTTGAACCGCGAACGTTGAAGTTTGAGCTTGGGAAAGTCAACGTCATCAGTGGCGCGTCAAGAACTGGAAAATCGGCAGTCATTCCCATCATCGACTACTGTCTCGGCTCTAGTACCTGTTCAATTCCTGTGAACACCATCCGCAAGTACTGCGAGTGGTTTGGCGTCGTCGTAGCAACGGCCCAAGGTGAGAAGCTCTTTGCTCGAAAGGAACCGGGGGCTCAGCGCAGCACCGACGAAATGTTTCTGCTGGAAGCAGAGAAGATATCCAAGATCCCCAATCGCCTCACCAAAAATACCAACGCTACTGCAGTCAAGAGACTGCTTGACGATCTCGCCAACCTCTCCAATTTGGACTTTTCGGGCGGGGAGGAGGCTTCAGGGTTCGACGGGCGCCCAGCTTTCCGTGATTTGGCTGCTTTCACGTTCCAACCCCAGAACGTGGTCGCCAATCCGGACGTCCTGTTCTTCAAGACCAATACCTACGAGCACCGGGAAAAGCTGAGGAAGATCTTCCCTTACGTGCTTGGTGCGGTCACACCGGCATTGATGGCAAAGCAGTTCGAGTTGAACCGCACTCGGCAAGTCTTGCGTCGGAAAGAGAAGGAGCTCAAGGATGCGCAGGATGTCTCGGCACGGTGGCTTGCCGACTTGAGGTCCAAGTTCAGTGAGGCTCAAGAACTTGGGCTGATTCCGAAGCTGGAGGAGGACATTTCTCGGGAGCAAATGATCGAGTTGCTTGAGGAGGTCATCACTAGAACCGACCTAACTTTGGCGGTCAGCACCACAACAATTTCGGACGCGCTGCGCGAGCTGAACAACCTGGAGGGCGAAGAGCGTGAGGTTTCGCGCGAACTCACCACCTTGCGCCATCGACTGGAAGAAATGAACCGGATGCGTGTCGGTGTCGAGCAGTACGAAGCTGCGCTCTCGGTGCAACGAGGGCGGCTTCAGCTGTCGAGTTGGCTGGTGTCGCATGCAAGCGATGAGTCGGATTGCCCCATGTGCGGCAGCCACACGGATTCGGCCAAACGAAAACTGCAGTTTCTAGCCCAGCGTTTGGAAGAGGTGGAGACGGCAGCGGGCGCAGACAAAGACAGAGAAGTTCCTGCAGCGTTCGATCGAGAGTTGCAGCGCGTCACAACAGATGTTGGGAATGCGACCGAACGGCTGCGCGCAGTTCAGATTCGCAAGCGAGCGTTGACGGGCAGATCGAAGGAAGCTAGCGAACAGCAATTTTCAGTGAAGCGTATGGAGCGCTTCATAGGGAATCTCGAGTCGTCACTGGGCCTCCATCGGAAATTAGGCAGCGACAGCGAACTTGTCGAAGAGGTCCGAACACTCAAGGAAACGGTACTAGCGCTGGAGGAAGAGCTGCGCGGAACGGATGTCGAAGGTCGAAAGCGCCGAGCTCTGCGGACCGTCAACACCAATGCCGGAAAGCTCCTGCCGCATCTCGATATCGAGAATCCGAACGATCCAATTTCGCTGGAGACCAACGACCTGACGATTAAGGTACTTGGGTCTGAGCGGGATGACTATCTGTCTGAGATCGGAAGTGGCTCGAACTGGCTCTCCTATCACTTGGCTGTGCTACTTTCTCTTCATCAGTTCTATCTGAGCCAAAAGAACAGTCCCGTGCCAGCATTTCTCGTGCTTGATCAACCGAGCCAGGTCTACTTTCCGAAGCACGTGATCTCCAGAGACGTTGAAGTGGAAGACGACCCCAAGGTGCGTGACGAAGACGTGGATGCCGTTCGCAAAGCGTTCGAAGTGATGGGGAGCGTCGTACGGGGTGAAAACGGGAAGCTCCAACTCATCGTGCTGGACCATGCATCAAGCGAAGTGTGGGGCGGCATCGACGGAGTCGTCGGCTTGCCAGAATGGCGTGGCCCAACCAAGCTGGTTCCTATCGAATGGCTTTCTGAGACTTAGCGCACGTCCTGTGCCCCTGATGATGAGCTACATCAGCCCGGCCTGTGTTTGCGACGGACTGTCGTCCTGAGCCAGGATCCACGGATGTCTGCGCAATTCGTATATCGCCGCCGCGACGGCCAGTGGACACATATCCGGGACTTGGCCGGCAATCCATCGCGGCAGGCTGTGTGGCTGTGTCTGCCACGGATGCGGTCGGGCACTCCAGGCCCACATGGGCGAATCTAAGGCATGGCACTTCCAGCACGAGGTGGAGGAGGGTAGGGGCGGTTGTTCGTCGCGGGTGTGCTGGAATTGATCGGAGGAAGCGTGCTGCAAATTGCTACTGGAAAATTGTTTACTAGACCCGCCGGTAGGGAAAACCTCTTGCGCGGCATGCTCTATACGAATGCCATCCTCGCTAGAGAGGAGGTTGTCGAAACAGTCGCAGGGCGACTGTTTCCGTCATCGAGCTATTCGATACGTCCAACGGTCTTGGTCTATGAGCTCACTGAGCGCATGGAAGAAGAAGAGCAGGGGCCGGGAGTGCTCGTTTCCTCTGGCGTCGAACCCTATCTTCAAGACTATTCGGTGGCAGTGTCATTTGCGTTGAATTGCGTTTGTACGCCCGACGTTGATCTTGCCCGGAGGCTGACGACCGGGCAGCGTGGATTGGCTACAAGGGTCGCTCCTCAAACGCTTGTGCACAGATTCTTCGATGGGGAGATCTGGTGCAAGCCAGATGAACTGACGTTTCTCGCGGAATTCTTTGGGAAGCTCATCGGACTGACTCGACACACCTTTTTAGGTGTCATGCGCGCGCTTCGGACGTACGTCAACGGAATGCATCGCATTGCTGATGATCTCGAACTGGCCTACACCTTACTCGTTGCTTCCGTAGAGTCACTGGCCCAGGACTTTGACGGTCATGAAAGCGACTGGGATTCGTTTGATGAGCGAAAGCGTAAGGCGGTCGATGAGGCGCTTTCTGGGGCAGACGAAACGATTGCCCAACGTGTCAGGGAAGCCCTACTCAGAGTTGAGCATGTCGCGCTGGCTCGGCGCTTCCGAGAGTTCGCAGTTGCCAATATCGCGCCCGCGTACTTTCGTCAGACTCCCAGTGCTGCCAATGGCCTTCTACTGGGTAGGTCGGACCTTGTGGAGGCGCTCGGTACGGCCTATCAATCGCGATCCAAGTACGTACACCAGCTCCGGCGACTACCGGATGCCGTGACCCTGGGACATGGTCATGACGAGATCGCAATCGAAGGTCGAACCACGCATCTGACCCTGCAGGGACTCTCGCGTTTGATGCGTAGTGTCATCATTGAGTTTGTCATGAGCCAGCCTTCAGTAGAGCGGGAGCCGTATAACCATCACATGGAACGAAGCGGCGTTGTTCAAGTGCGCATGGCCCCTCAGTTCTGGGTCGGTCGTGCCGAAGGTGACATCACGAAAGCAGGCCGTGACAAGCTGGAGGGTTTTCTGCAGCAACTTGCATCTTGTCTTCTGAAGGAGCCCGATGCTGTCATGACTGATTTGAGGCCTGTGCTGCGCGCTGCGTGTGAGTTTGTCCTGCGCCTGGAAAAACGCCTCAGATTGCCATACTTGGCCTTGCATGCGTTGTTCAATATGCATGTTGCGAGACAGGATTTGGCCGAGATGCCATCGGCCATCGAGGCGTTGATTAAAGAGGAGCTTGGAGAGCCGTCCTCGGAAGCTCTACTTGCTCACGCGGTCTCTGGACAAACCGTACCTTGGTCGTTGGAATCCCATCGAGCGGCACTAAGCAACTACTTGCGTCGGCGTGCTGCCGCAAACGGTCTGAGGTTCCCGCGACTGTTTGAGGCTGCGCTTGCCCTGGAGTTGGCCGAGCGACTTCGGGGCGTTGGCGACATGGAGGGATGTCGCGAAGTTGTTGCGCTAGCTGTGGAGAACCACCCCGGACATCCTGGGCTGTTGGAAGCCGAGACGAATTTGCTGCTCGCTGCTCCGATCCGTTGGCACGACATCATGCTGCCTGCCGCAGAAGATGCGCAGGCGCAAAGAGCCTGACCACTTTGAAAATCCTACAAGAAGAATCATGCCCTTTGACTATCTAGCAGCATTTCCCATCCCAACTCATGCCTTGCCACCAAGGCTGCGCGGCCTGTTGGAACCTGTCGGCTTGTCGCCCAGCCAAGCTGTCGAGGTGGCCGCGATGCAGGAATCCGATCCGCATGGAGAGCAAGCTGAGCATCTGCATTTGCTGATTGCAGTGGTTCCCGGAGTGGATGATGGCCCCATCGAAGTTCTTTCTGAGGCGGGCGATGGCGTGGTCGAGTTCTCCGTTCCAACCGGCGACGTGCGTGGTTGCTCGACCGACTTTTCTCCGTCGATATCGGGTTATGACTACATCGTTGCGGCTTGGGGTGACAGCTCGTTCTACACCTTCAACCTAGCCGAGAAGGTCTGGATGGCCCTTGGATTGACTCCCCGTTGTGTCGGCAACGATCAGCAACGCCTTGTCTACGATGACTTGGGGCTTCCGGAGTTCGGTGTGGCCGAGGGCGAGGTGTCTAGTGACTACCACTGGAACTTGAAGAGATCAGTCAGTTGGCGCATGTCGAATGAATACCTCCGCCGCTACCTGTGGCTGCGTGG
>CALRYR010000085.1:0-11124 GCA_943372425.1 Variovorax sp. YR752
GGACGCTGCGCGCCCTTGAACCGGGCCGGCGATTTTAAGTCAGCGCCGGCCGCGGCGCTGACGAGGGGCTCAGAACACGCGAAGGAACCGTCGCGAGCGCCCCGAGCTTGCGTCGAGGACCGGAGTCGCACTGGCGTGCGATGAGGACCGCAGATGCGAGATCGGGACGCGCAGCAGGTTCATTCGCGTGTTCTCAGAAAAGGACCCGGCTGCGGATGGTGCCGGGCACCTGGGCCAGCTTTTCCTGGGCCAGCTCCGACGACGCCGCGTCGATGTCGGTCACCACGTAGCCCACCTTCTCGTTGGTCTGCAGGTACTGCGACGCGATGTTGATGTGGTTGTCCGCGAACACCTGATTGATGGCCGACAGCACCCCGGGCACGTTGTGGTGGATGTGCAGCAGGCGGTGCTTGCCGGGATGGGCCGGCAGCGCCACTTCGGGGAAGTTCACCGAGGTGATCGAGGTGCCGTTGTCGCTGTACTTCACCAGCTTCTCGGCCACCTCGCCGCCGATGTTGGCCTGCGCCTCCATCGTCGAGCCGCCGATGTGCGGCGTGAGGATGACGTTGTCCAGCCCGCGCAGGGGCGACTGGAATTCCTCGTTGTTGCTGCCAGGCTCGACCGGGAAGACGTCGATGGCCGCGCCCCAGAGCTTGCCGCTCGTGATGCCTTCGGCCAGCGCGTCGATGTCGACCACCGTGCCGCGCGCGGCATTGATCAGGATGCCGCCCGGCTTCATCGCGGCGATCTCGGCCGGTCCGATCATCCACTTCGTCGACGGCAGCTCGGGGACGTGCAGGCTGACGATGTCGCTCTGCGCGAGCAGGTCGTGAAGTTGCGGCACCTGGCGCGCGTTGCCCAGCGGCAGCTTGCTGACCACGTCGTAGAAAGCCACGTGCATGCCCAACCCTTCGGCCAGCACCGACAACTGCGTGCCGATGGAGCCGTAGCCCACGATGCCGAGCGTCTTGCCGCGGATCTCATGCGATTGCGCCGCCGACTTCATCCAGCCACCGCGATGCACCAGTGCGTTCTTGGCGGGAATGCCTCGAAGCAGCAGGATGGCCTCGGCCAGCACCAGCTCGGCCACCGAGCGGGTGTTGGAATATGGCGCGTTGAAGACGGCCACGCCGCGTTCGCGCGCGGCGTTCAGGTCGACCTGGTTGGTGCCGATGCAGAAGCAGCCGACGGCCACCAGCTTGGGCGCGGCTGACAGCACGTCGGCCGTGAGCTTGCTCTGCGAGCGGATGCCCAGGAAATGCACGTCGGCCAGCTTGGCCTTCAATTCCTCGCCCTGCAGCGCCTTCGGCAGCGTCTCGATCTGGGTGTAGCCCGCGCCGCGGATGGCCTCCAGCGCCGAGGCATGAATGCCCTCCAGCAGGAGGAATTTGATCTTGCTTTTGTCGAGGGAGGTCTTGCTCATGGCGATCACGAAGGCCCCCGACAGGGCTCGGAGGCAGAGCCGAAAAACGAAGCGGAAATGCTAGCATGGTGCAGCGCAGCACGCTTACGGGGCGCCGTGCGGACACATGGCACCAAAAGGGTTTCCCCGCTTGGTCGCCGCCCCCGCCCATGCGTCAAATGTGACGCGGCTGTGTCACACACGGCCCCTAGCATTCGCGCTTTCCACGCTTTCCCCAATTCCCCTTCAGGAGTCTTCATGCGATTCAAAATGCTCGCCTTGACCACGGCGCTCGCGGCGACCTTTGCCACCACTGCCCAGGCGCAGACTGAAATTCAGTGGTGGCACTCGATGACCGCCGTGAACAACGAGTGGGTCAATGACCTGGCTCGCCAGTTCAACGAGAGCCAGAAGGAATACAAGGTGGTGCCCACCTTCAAGGGCAACTACACCGAAGGCATGACCGCAGCCATCGCGGCTTTCCGCGCCGGCAATGCGCCGCACATCCTGCAGGTGTTCGAAGTGGGCACCGCCACCATGATGGCCAGCAAAGGCGCCACCGTGCCCGTGGCCAAGGTAATGACCGACGCCGGCCACACCTTCGACCCGTCCACCTACATTCCCGCCGTGGCCGGTTACTACACCGCGCCCAACGGCCAGATGCTGAGCTTCCCCTTCAACAGCTCGACCACGGTGTTCTACATCAACAAGGACGCCTTCGCGAAGGCCGGCCTGAACCCCGACAAGGCGCCCGCCACCTGGCCCGAAGTGTTCGAGGCAGCCAAGAAACTCAAGGCCAGCGGCCACAACTGCCCGATGACGCTGGCCTGGCAAGGCTGGACGCAGCTCGAGAGCTTCTCGACCTGGCACAACGTGGAGTTCGCGACCGAGCAGAACGGCCTGTCCAAGGACGGCTACAAGGCGCGCATGAAGATCAACTCGCCACTGCACGTCAAGCACATCGAAAACCTGGCCGCCGCTGCCAAGGCCGGCGAGTTCGTCTACAAGGGTCGCGGCTCGGACGCACAGGCCTCGTTCACCTCGGGCGAATGCGCCATGATCCAGACCTCCTCGGGCTTCTACGGCGACGTGGCCAAGAACGCGAAATTCAAGTACGGCCTGGCTTCCCTGCCCTACTACCCCGACGTGAAGGGCGCACCGCAGAACACCGTGATCGGCGGCGCGTCGCTGTGGGTGATGTCGGGCAAGAAGCCTGCCGAGTACAAGGGCGTGGCCGAGTTCTTCAGCTTCCTGTCGCAGACCAAGGTGCAGGCCGCCAGCCACCAGCGCACGGGCTACCTGCCCATCACGCTGGCCGCTTACGACCTGACCGACAAGTCCGGCTTCTATCAGAAGAACCCCGGCACCGACATCGCCGTGACGCAGATGATCCGCAAGACGACCGACAAGTCGCGCGGCATTCGCCTGGGCAACTACGTGCAGATCCGCACCATCGAGGACGAGGAACTCGAACAGGTGTGGGGCGGCAAGAAGTCGCCCAAGGATGCGCTGGACAGCATCGTTTCGCGCGGCAACGAGTTGCTGGCGCGCTTCGAAGCAGCCAACGGCGGCAAGAAGTAAACGCAAGCCGTCGCAGCGTCACGATGCTGCGGCCGACCCCACCGGGACGGCCGCGCATATCGATGACAATGTGACAGTTTGATGACTGGGCGGCGCTTCGGCGCCGCCTGCTGTTTGTCCCTTTGCCGGCCGGTCTGCCCGCCCCTGTCCTGTCCTGAAAGCTGAACGACGATGGAAAAACGCGTCCTGTTCCGGTCCAAATGGTTGCCCTGGATCCTGCTGCTGCCGCAGCTGGTGATCATCAGCGTCTTTTTCTTCCTGCCCGCCGGCCAGGCCCTGCTGCAGTCGCTGCAGACGGAAGACGCCTTCGGCATGAGCACGGAGTGGGTGGGGCTGGAGAACTTCCAGCGCATCTTCAACGACGCCGGCTACCTGGCCTCGTTCCAGACCACCGCCATGTTCTCGGTGCTGGTGGCCGTCACCGGCATCTGCCTGGCACTGGGGCTGGCCATCTTCGCCGACCGCATCGTGCGCGGCGCCATGTTCTACAAGACCTTGCTGATCCTGCCGTACGCCGTGGCGCCGGCGATCGCGGGCGTGCTGTGGTTGTTCATCTTCTCGCCGTCCCTGGGCGTCGCAACCTATTACCTGGGAAAGCTGGGCTACAACTGGAATCACCTGATGAACGAGGACCAGGCCATGGCCCTGATCGTCGTCGCCTCGGTGTGGAAGCAGATCTCGTACAACTTCCTGTTCTTCCTCGCGGGCCTTCAATCGATCCCGAAGTCGCTGATCGAGGCCGCATCCATCGACGGGGCTGGCCCGTGGCGCCGCTTCTGGAGCATCCAGCTGCCGCTGCTCTCGCCCACCACCTTCTTCCTGCTGGTGATCAACGTGGTGTACGCCTTCTTCGACACCTTCGGCATCATCGACGCGATGACCGCCGGCGGCCCCGGCCAATCCACCTCGATCCTGGTCTACAAGGTCTATCAAGACGGCTTCAAGGCACTGGACCTCGGCGGCTCTGCCGCGCAGTCGGTGGTACTGATGATCATCGTCGTCGCGCTCACGGTGGTGCAGTTCCGCTACGTCGAGAAGAAGGTCCAATACTGATGACGCTCGCCGCCCCCACCCTCTTTCACTACGGAGCGCGCGCATGATCGACCGTCGCCCCTGGCTCACCGTGCTCTCGCACGCCGTCATGATCGTCGGCGTGCTCATCGTGGCCTTTCCGCTCTACCTGGCCTTCGTGGCGTCCACGCACACACCCGATGCCATCGTGCAGGCGCCCATGCCGTTGCTGCCCGGCAGCAACTTCTGGAACACCTACAGCACGGCGCTGTTCGGCGAGAGCAAGCAGGGTTTCAACACCTCCGTGGCGCGCATGATGTGGATCAGCTTCGTGACGGCCATGGTCATCAGCGTGGGCAAGATCGCCATCTCGCTGCTGTCGGCCTTCGCCATCGTCTACTTCCGCTTCCCGTTCAAGAAGCTGTGCTTCTGGGCCATTTTCGTGACGCTGATGCTGCCGGTGGAAGTGCGGATCCTGCCCACCTACAAGGTGGTGGCCGATCTGGGCATGCTCAACAGCTACGCCGGCCTGACGCTGCCGCTGATCGCTTCGGCCACCGCCACCTTCCTGTTCCGCCAGTTCTTCCTGACAGTGCCGGACGAACTGGTGGAAGCGGCCCGCGTGGACGGCGCAGGCCCGATGCGCTTCTTCAAGGACGTGCTGGTGCCGCTGTCGAAGACCTCGATCGCGGCGCTGTTCGTGATCCAGTTCATCTACGGCTGGAACCAGTACCTGTGGCCGCTGCTGATGACCACCTCCGAGGACATGTACCCGGTGGTGATCGGCATCAAGCGCATGCTGGCCGGCGGCGAAGCCGCCAACGACTGGAACATCATCATGGCCACAGCCCTGCTCGCCATGCTGCCGCCCACGCTGGTGGTGATGCTGATGCAGAAATGGTTCGTCAAGGGCCTGGTGGACACAGAGAAATAGGACTCGCCCCCAGGTCGCCGCGCACTTCGTGTCGCGGCTCCCACCCCCTACCGGGGGCAACACCAGCGGCCTGGCAAAGCCAGTTCCGCGGTGTTCCTCGAAAAGAATTCGCGCCTCGCGGTGAGGCAATACCGAGAAGAAAATGGCAGCTCTTTCGTTTCGCAACGTCATCAAACGCTACGGCAAAGGTCCAAAGGCCAACCAGGTGATCCATGGCGTCAGCGCCGAGATCAACGATGGCGAATTCGTGGTCATCGTCGGCCCCTCGGGCTGCGGCAAATCCACCCTGTTGCGCATGGTGGCCGGACTGGAAGAAATCAGTGCCGGCGACATCGCCATCGGCTCGCGCGTGGTGAATGACCTGGAGCCGGCCCAACGCGACATCGCGATGGTGTTCCAGAACTACGCGCTGTACCCGCACATGTCGAACTTCGACAACATGGCCTACGGCCTGCGCATCCAGGGCGTGCCTAAAGACGAGATCAAGACGCGCGTCGACAAGGCCGCGAAGATCCTCGAGCTGGGCCACCTGCTCGAGCGCAAGCCGCGCGAGCTGTCCGGCGGGCAGCGCCAGCGGGTGGCCATGGGCCGGGCGATCGTGCGCCAGCCGCAGGTCTTCCTGTTCGACGAGCCGCTGTCGAACCTCGACGCCAAATTGCGCGCGCAGACCCGCATCGAGATCCAGAAGCTGCACCGCGAACTCGGCATCACCTCGCTGTTCGTCACGCACGACCAGGTGGAGGCGATGACGCTGGCGCAGCGCATCATCGTGATGAACGGTGGCGTGATGGACCAGTTCGCCACGCCCGAAGAGGTCTACAACCGGCCGGCGACGACCTTCGTCGCCAGCTTCATCGGCTCGCCGCCGATGAACCTGCTGAAGCACGCGCCGGGCGTGCGCCCCGGCCACATCCTGGGCGTGCGGCCAGAGCACCTGAAGCTCGATCAGACCGGCTGGACGGTGCAGGTCGAACACGTCGAACTGCTGGGTGCCGAGCGCCTGGTGTACGGCCGCATCGGCGACGAGCAGATCATCATGCGCACCGACGCGGCCGACCAGCCGCCGACGGCTGGCGACACGGTGCACATCTCGGCACCACAAGACAGCCTGCACTGGTTCGACGCCGGCTCCGGAAAGCGCGCCGTCTGACGATGCGCGCCGACTGGCCTTACTCCCGCTGGGTCGCCCACCGCGGCGCTGGCAAGCTCGCACCCGAGAACACGCTGGCGGCCTTTCGCCTGGGCGCGCAGCACGGCTACCGCATGTTCGAGTGCGACGCCAAGCTGAGCGCCGATGGCGTGCCCTTCCTGATGCACGACGCGACGCTGGAGCGCACGACCAGCGGCCATGGCGTCGCTGGCGACCAGCCCTGGCACGCGCTGTCGCAGCTCGACGCCGGCAGCTGGCATTCGCGCGCCTTCGCCGGCGAGCCACTGGCCACGCTGGAGAACGCCGCGCGCTTCTGCCTGCACAACGGCCACCTGCTCAACATTGAGATCAAGCCGACGCCGGGCGTCGAGCGCCGCACCGGCGAGGTGGTGGCGCGCGACGCGCAACGGCTGTGGGCAGGGCAGGCGATCCCGCCGCTGCTCACCTCCTTCAAGACCGAAGCGCTGGCCGGCGCACGCGACACCGCGCCCGAACTGCCACGCGGCCTGCTGCTCGACACGCTGTGGGACGGCTGGCTGGACGCCGCCCGCGACCTGGGCTGCGTGGCCATCGTCTGCAACCACGCGCTGTGGGACGCGCACACCGTCGCGCAGGCCCGCGACGCCGGACTGCGCTCGCTGAGCTACACGGTGAACGACGAATGGGCGGCCGAGCGGCTCATCGCCCTCGGCACCGACGGCATCATCACCGACCGGGTCGACCTGTTCAACCCGACCCGCTGAACGATCGGGATCGCTGCCGCCGGTAGCGTTCTGTCACCGGCCGGCCTTCCATAATCGGCGCGATGACATTCCTTCCACGCTGGCTCGCGGTCTGGCTTCTGGCGACGGTGCTCGCCATCGCCAGCCCCGCCTGGGCGCAATCGACGACGACCGCTGCGGCACCGGCTGCGGCCACAGACAGCAACGTGCCGCTCGACCCCGAAGTGACCGTGCCCGCGCTGCGGGCGCGGCTCGACAAGATTCCGGAGACGGTCGAGCGCAACGAGGACATCACCGCCTTCGTCACCGAGACGCAGGACATCGTCACCCTGGCCCAGCGCTTCGTGGCCTCGCGCTCGGGCCCGCTGGCCGACCTCAACGCCCGCCTCGGCGAGCTGGGCGCGGCACCGCCCAAGGGCACGGCGGAAGACCCCGACATCACGCGCCAGCGCGCCGCGCTGGAGAAGGAACGCAACGCGCTCGACGCGGACATCCGCCTCGCGCGGCTGGTGTCGGTCGACGCCCAGCAGCGTGCCAGCGACCTGCGGTCGCAGCGCCGCGCGCTGTTCGAGGCACGGCTGCTCGAGCGCTCGCACTCGCCCCTGAGCGGTGCCTTCTGGCGCAGCATCGCCACCGCCTGGCCGGCCGACAACGACCGGCTGAAGGCGTTCGCGGCGGAAGTGCGCACCGGCGCCTCGACCGCGCTGCGCGGCGAACACGGTGGCATGGTCATCGCCGTGCTCGTCTGCGCGCTGCTGCTGGCCTTCGTCGGCACCTGGGCCGCCGAGCACGCGCTGACGCAGCTGGCGTCGCGGGTCTTTCCGAAGGGCCGGCTGCGACGTTCGCTGCTGGCGCTCAGCACGGTGGTCGCCACGGTGTTCATCGTCGGGCTGGCGGCGCAGTGGGCCTGGCAGGCGCTGCAGGACGCGGGCGACTGGGGGCCGCTGGCGCTGCGCCTGGGTGACGCGGTGGCCCGCTTCGCGCTGTTCGTGGGCTTCGTCATCGGCCTCGGGCGGGCCCTGCTGGCGCAGCGCCGACCGTCCTGGCGACTGCCGCCCATGGCCGACGGTATGGCTGCGCGGATGGCCTTCTTCCCCTGGCTCATTGCCGGCGTCAGCACGCTGAGCTGGCTCACCACGCAGGTCAACACGATCATGGATGCGAGCCTCGCGGCCACCGTGGTCACGCACGCGGCCAGCGCGCTGACGCTGACCGCGCTCACGGCGATCATGGTGATGCGGCTGCGCCTGCCCGAGGCGGACCTCGGCGCGGCGGATGCAGCCAAGCCAGCCGACGTCAAGCCCGCCGACACATCGGCCGCTGAGGCCGAACCGCTGCCGCAGCGGCCGCTCTGGGTCGGCCTGCTGACCGGCGGCGTCGCAGCCGTGCTGATCGCCATCTGCGTGCTGGTGGCGATCGGCTACGTGTCGCTGGCCAGCTTCATCGCCAGCCAGTTGGTCTGGACCGGCGTGGTCGCAGCGGCCGCCTACCTGCTGTTCAAGTTCTTCGATGACCTGGCGATGGCGCTGCTGTCCTCGCGCAGCAATGTGGGCCAGCGCCTGCAGAAAAGCCTGAACGTGGCGCCGACGACCCTCGACCAGGCAGCGGTGGTGCTGTCGGGGGTGCTGCGCGTCACGCTGTTCTTCTATCTCGTCATCGCGCTGGTGGCGCCGCTGGGCACCACGCCCGACGAACTGTTCCAGCGCAGCGGCCAGGTCGGTGCCAGCCTCAAGGTCGGGCAGTTCGAGCTGGTGCCGGGGGCGCTGCTGGGTGCGCTCGGGGTGCTGGTCATCGGCTTCGTGGCGCTGCGCGTCTTCAAGCGCTGGCTCGACAACAGCTACCTGCCGAGCACCACGCTCGAGCCGGGCATGCGCAGTTCGCTCACCACGCTGCTGGGCTATGTCGGCGGCATCCTGGTGATCGCCTCCGCGCTGTCGGCGCTGGGCATCGGCGTCGAGCGCATCGCGTGGGTGGCCAGTGCGCTGTCGGTGGGCATCGGCTTCGGCCTGCAGGCCATCGTGCAGAACTTCATCTCGGGCCTGATCCTCCTGGCGGAGCGGCCGGTGAAGGTGGGCGACTGGGTGGTGCTCGGAACGGCCGAGGGCGACGTGCGGCGCATCAACGTGCGCGCCACCGAGATCCAGCTGGGTGACCGCTCGACGCTGATCGTGCCGAACTCGGAGTTCATCACGAAGACCGTGCGCAACATGACGCTGGCCAACGCCGAGGGCCGCGTGCTGATCCGCCTGCCGATGCCGCTGACGACCGACGCCAACCGGGCGCGCGAGGTGCTGCTGGCCGCCTGCAGCGCGCACGACGGCATCCTGCCGACGCCCGCGCCGTCGGTGATGCTCGACGGCATCGAGAACGGCTTCCTGATCTTCCAGGTGATCGCGTACGTGCAGAGCCCGCGGCTGGCCGGGGGCGTGCGCAGCGACCTGCTCTTCAGCATGCTCGACGGGCTCAAGCAGGCCGACCTGCCGCTGGTCGCCTATGCGGCGCCTCCGCCGCCGCAGCCGACCGTGCCGGGTGAACCGCCGCCGGTCACGGCCGGGCCATTGCCCGCCGCCTAGCGTCGATAGCCACCCGCGACGAACCACTGGACGGTGCCGCACACCCCCACCAGCGCGGCGTAGGTGGCCATCTTCCCGTCGCGGCCGAAGTACACGAGGCCGACGGCCAGCACGGCGACGCCCGCGATGAAGTTGATGGTCAGTTGTGCCCAGAAGCCGGGCGAGC
This sequence comes from Variovorax sp. YR752, assembly GCA_943372425.1. Classification (GTDB taxonomy): domain Bacteria; phylum Pseudomonadota; class Gammaproteobacteria; order Burkholderiales; family Burkholderiaceae_C; genus Variovorax. The sequence goes on from CALRYR010000085.1 coordinate 9,540, forward strand.
CGGCCTGCCGGCGCAGCAGCCAGCGCCCGGCCAGCACCAGCGTCAGCGCCATGAAGAAGGCGGGCGCGACGAAGTTGAGCAGGTGGTCGATGAACGCGAGAGGTGGCATCTGTGAGACTTGAAACGGGCCATGCCGCAGCGGCGGGGCGGGACTTGCGCGGCGTCAAGCGGCACGACGTTCCACAAATTTTATAATCGCGGTCTATGTCAGTCTGGGCCCTCGGGTTGAACCACACGACCGCGCCGCTCGATCTGCGCGGTCGTTTCGCGTTCGCGCTCGATCAGATCGCCCCCACGCTGCAAAGCCTGCGCACCTCTTTCGCCTCCGGCCGGCACCCGGCCGTGGAGGCGGCGATCATCTCCACCTGCAATCGCACCGAGATCTACTGCGCCGCCGAGCACGCCGCCGCGCTGGACCACACGGTCGGCTGGTTGGCCGAAAGCGGCGGCGTCTCCCCGGCCCTGCTGCGCTCGCACGCCTACACCCTGCACGACGACGCCGTGGCGCGCCATGCCTTCCGCGTGGCCAGCGGGCTCGATTCGATGGTGCTGGGCGAGGCGCAGATCCTCGGCCAGATGAAAGATGCCGTGCGCGCCGCCGAAAACGCCGGTGCGCTCGGCAGCACGCTCAACCAGCTGTTCCAGCGCTCCTTCGCGGTCGCCAAGGAAGTGCGCACCGCCACCGAGATCGGCGCGCACTCCATCAGCATGGCCGCCGCTGCGGTGCGCCTGGCGGGGCAGCTCTTCGAGGACATCCGACAGACGCGCGTGCTCTTCGTCGGCGCGGGCGAGATGATCGACCTGGCCGCGACGCACTTCGCCGCCAAGGAGCCGAAGTCCATCACCATCGCCAACCGCACGCTGGAGCGCGGCGAGAAGCTGGCCACCCGCTTCGGCGGCACCGCCATGCGGCTGGCCGACCTGCCCGCGCGGCTGGCCGACTTCGACATCGTGGTGAGCTGCACCGCCAGCACGCTGCCGCTGATCGGCCTGGGCGCGGTCGAGCGGGCGCTCAAGCAGCGCAAGCACCGCCCGATGTTCATGGTCGACCTGGCCGTGCCGCGCGACATCGAACCCGAGGTGAAGGCGCTGGAGGACGTGTACCTCTACACCGTCGACGACCTGGCCCAGGTGGTGCAGCAGGGCCAGGCCAACCGCCAGGCGGCGGTGGCGCAGGCCGAAGTCATCATCGACGCCGGCGTGCAGAACTTCATGCACTGGCTGGGCCAGCGCGGCACCGTGCCGCTGATCCAACAGCTCAACGCGCAGACCGATGAATGGCGCGCCGCCGAGCTGGCCCGTGCGCGCAAGCTGCTGGCCCGGGGCGAATCGGTCGACGCGGTGCTCGAAGCCCTGTCGCGCGGCCTCACGCAGAAGATGCTGCACGGCGCGCTGGCCGAGCTGCACGCCGGCGATGCTGCGGCGCGCGAGCAGACGGCGCAGACCATCTCGCGCCTGTTCCTGCGCAGCGAACCGCGCAAAGAGCGTTAGCGACGCGGGTTCGCTGGGTGGCCCGCAGCGGCCGCCGCAACCGTCGCCCTGGGCGGCGCCCCTCTCTTTCTTCTGGTCGTTCTCTCCGTGAAAC
>CALRYR010000086.1:0-11103 GCA_943372425.1 Variovorax sp. YR752
CACCGCGTCGAATCGGTGGCGATCGTCGATCAGGTCGAGTTCTTCGACGACAGCAAGGGCACCAACGTGGGTGCGACGGTCGCCGCGCTCAACGGCCTGGGGGCAGAGCGCCGCATCGTCGCCATCCTCGGTGGCGACGGCAAGGGCCAGGACTTCGAGCCGCTGGCCGCACCTGTGCGCCAGGTGGCGCGCGCGGTGGTGCTGATCGGGCGCGACGCGCCGGTGATCGAGGCCGCGCTGGCCTCGACCGGCGTCACGCTGGTGCGTGCCGCGTCGATGGACGAAGCGGTGCAGCTCGCGGCGAAGCGCGCGCACCCCGGCGACGCCGTGCTGCTGTCGCCGGCCTGCGCCAGCTTCGACATGTTCAAGGACTACGCGCACCGTGCGCAGGTGTTCTGCGATGCGGTGCAGGCGCTGGCCGACGCGCCGTCGTCAATGGACGAGGAGGACGCATCATGAGCGATACGGCCGCTGCCACCTCCAACACCGCGCCGGGCCGCTTCGGTGGCTGGTTCCGCCGTGCCGCCAAGAGCGGCATGGACGCGCTGCCGATGCATCTGCCGGTGCGCCTCGGCGGCGGCAGCGTGTCGCAGACCAAGGCCGCACCGATGCGCGTGCTGGGCTTTGACCAGTCGCTGCTGTGGGTCACGCTGGCGCTGCTGGCCTGGGGCATGGTGATGGTCTATTCGGCTTCCATCGCGCTGCCGGACAACCCGCGCTTCGCGCGCGCCGGCTATGGGCCGATGTTCTTCCTGCTGCGCCACGTGCTGTTCATCTCGATCGCCTTCGTCGCCGCGCTGCTGGCCTTCCAGATCCCCATGCAGACCTGGGAGCGCGTGGCGCCGTGGATCTTCGTGGTGTCGCTGCTGCTGCTGGTGCTGGTGCTCATCCCGCACGTGGGCCGCGTGGTCAACGGTGCGCGTCGCTGGCTGCCGCTGGGCATCATGAACTTCCAGCCCTCCGAGCTCGCGAAGCTCGCGATGGTGCTCTACGCCGCCAGCTACATGGTGCGCAAGATGGAGATCAAGGAGCGCTTCTTCCGCGCCGTGCTGCCGATGGGCATCGCGGTGGTGGTGGTCGGCATGCTGCTGCTGGCCGAGCCGGACATGGGCGCCTTCATGGTGATCGCGATCATCGCCATGGGCATTCTGTTCCTCGGTGGCGTGAATGCGCGCATGTTCTTCGTCATCGCCGCGCTGGTGGTGGCGGCCTTCGCACTGATCGTGATGACCAGCGAATGGCGGCGCGAGCGGATCTTCGCCTACCTCGACCCCTTCAGCGAGGCGCATGCGCTCGGCAAGGGCTACCAGCTGTCGCACGCACTCATCGCCATCGGCCGCGGCGAAATCTTCGGCGTGGGTCTGGGCGGCAGCGTCGAGAAGCTGCACTGGTTGCCTGAAGCGCACACCGACTTCCTGCTGGCCGTGCTGGGCGAAGAGTTCGGCCTCATCGGCCTGCTGCTCATCATCGGCATGTTCTTGTGGCTCACGCGCCGCATCATGCACATCGGCCGCCAGGCCATCGCGCTCGACCGCGTGTTCTCCGGCCTGGTCGCACAGGGCATCGGCATCTGGATCGGCTTCCAGTCCTTCATCAACATGGGCGTGAACCTCGGTGCGCTGCCGACCAAGGGCCTCGGCTTGCCGCTGATGAGCTTCGGCGGATCGGCCATGCTGATGCAGCTGATCGCGCTGTCGATCGTGCTGCGGGTGGACTACGAGAACCGTGTGCTGATGCGCGGAGGTCGCGTATGACGCGCACCGCACTCGTCATGGCGGGCGGTACCGGCGGGCACATCTTCCCGGGCCTGGCCGTGGCCGAGGCGCTGCGCGACCGCGGCTGGGCCGTGCACTGGCTGGGCGCGCCCGGCGGCATGGAGCAGCAGCTCGTGCCGCCGCGCGGCTTCGCCTTCGAGCCGGTGCAGTTCGGCGGCCTGCGCGGCAAGGGGCCGCTCACGCTGCTGATGCTGCCCGCACGCCTGCTGCGCGCCTTCGCTCAGAGCGTCGGCGTACTGCGCCGTGTTCGGCCCGACGTGGTCATCGGCCTCGGCGGCTACATCACCTTTCCCGGCGGCCTGATGAGCGTGCTGCTCGGCAAGCCGCTGGTGCTGCACGAGCAGAACTCGGTGGCCGGACTGGCCAACAAGGTGCTCGCGAGCGTCGCGAACCGTGTGTTCACCGCTTTCCCCAACGTGCTGAAGAACGCGCAGTGGGTGGGCAACCCGCTGCGCGAAGCCTTCGTGTCGCAGCCCGATCCGGTCACGCGTTTCATCGGCCGCAGCGGCCCGCTGAAGCTGCTGGTCGTTGGCGGCAGCCTGGGCGCGAAGGCGCTCAACAGCACCGTGCCCAAGGCCCTGGCGCGTATCGCACCGGCGCAGCGGCCGATCGTGCTGCACCAGAGCGGCGCCAAGCAGATCGACGACCTGCGCGCCAACTACGCGGCGGCCGGTGTCGAGGCCGAACTCACCCCCTTCATCGACGACACCGCCACCGCCTATGCGACCGCCGACCTGATCGTCGCGCGCGCCGGTGCCAGCACCGTCACCGAGATCGCAGCCGTCGGCGCCGCAGCGCTGTTCGTGCCTTTCCCTTCCGCGGTCGACGACCACCAGACCACCAACGCGCGCTTCCTCGTGGACGCGGGTGGTGGCTGGCTGGTCCAGCAGACCGAACTCACGCCTGAATTGTTGGCCGACTTGCTACAGAAACTCGAACGAACCACGCTGGTGGAAAAGGCCGTGAAGGCCAAGACGATGCAGAAGACCGAGGCGGTCAGCGCCGTGGTGCTGGCCTGCGAGGAACTCGCGGCGAAGAAGCACGGGGGCCTGGCATGAAGCACGCCATTCGCTACATCCATTTCGTCGGCATCGGCGGCGCCGGCATGAGCGGCATCGCCGAGGTGCTGCTCAACCTGGGCTACCGCATCTCCGGCTCCGACCTGTCGGACAGCGTCACGCTGCGCCGACTCGCCGGCCTGGGCATCGCGACCCATGTGGGCCATGCGGCCGAGAACATCGCGGGTGCCGACGCCGTGGTCACGTCGACGGCGGTACAGGCCGACAACCCCGAGGTGATCGCCGCGCGCGAGAAGAAGATTCCCGTGGTGCCGCGCGCGCTGATGCTGGCCGAGCTGATGCGCCTGAAGCAGGGCATCGCCATCGCCGGCACGCACGGCAAGACGACGACGACCAGCCTGGTGGCCAGCGTGCTGGCCGCGGCGGGGCTCGACCCGACCTTCGTGATCGGCGGGCGCCTGAACAGCGCTGGCGCCAATGCGCAGCTCGGCAGCGGCGACTACATCGTGGTGGAAGCCGACGAATCGGACGCGTCCTTCCTGAACCTGCTGCCGGTGATGGCGGTGGTCACGAACATCGACGCCGACCACATGGAGACCTACGGGCACGACTTCGGCAACCTGAAGAAGGCCTTCGTTGATTTCCTGCACCGCATGCCCTTCTACGGCGTCGCGATCCTGTGCACCGACGACGAAGCCGTGCGCAGCATCGTGCCCGAGGTGACCTGCCCGGTGACCAGCTACGGCTTCAACGAAGGCGCCCAGGTGCGCGCCGTCAACGTGCGCGCCGTCGGCGCGCAGATGCATTTCACCGCGCAGCGCCGCAACGGCATCACGCTGCCCGACCTGGACATCGTCCTGAACCTGGCGGGCGAGCACAATGTGCTGAACGCGCTGTCGGTGATCGCGGTGGCGGTCGAACTCGGCGTGGCCGACGAGGCCGTGCAGCGCGGCCTGGCCGATTTCAAGGGCGTGGGCCGGCGTTTCCAGAGCTACGGCGACGTGCCGGTGAAGGACGGGCAGGCGACCGAGGCCTTCACCTTGATCGAAGACTACGGCCACCACCCGGTCGAGATGGCGGCCACCATCGCCGCGGCGCGCGGCGCGTTTCCCGGCCGCCGCCTGACGCTGGCCTTCCAGCCGCACCGCTACACCCGCACGCGCGACTGCTTCGAGGACTTCGTCAAGGTGCTGGGCACGGCCGACGCGGTGCTGCTGGGCGAGGTCTACGCGGCCGGCGAGGCGCCGATCGTGGCGGCCGACGGCCGCTCGCTGGCGCGTGCGCTGCGCGTGGCCGGCAAGGTCGAGCCGGTGTTCGTCGACGAAATCGGCGCGATGGCGCAGGCCATTCTCGACAACGCGCGCGACGGCGACGTCGTCATCTGCATGGGCGCCGGCTCCATCGGTGCCGTGCCCGGCCGCGTGGTGGAGCTGGGCGGCATGGCCGCATCGGCGAAGCCCGGCCAGTTCACTCGCGAAGGAAGGGCACTGTGAGCACTCCGAACATCCAGCAACTCGGCAAGGTCGCGGTGCTCTTCGGCGGCACCTCGGCCGAACGCGAGATCTCGATCCTGTCGGGCACCGGCGTGCTGGAGGCGCTGCGCTCGCGCGGCGTCGACGCGCATGCCTTCGACCCGGCCGAGCGCGATCTGGTCGAGCTCAAGCGCGAGGGTTTCGCGCGCTGCTTCATCGCGCTGCACGGCCGCCACGGCGAAGACGGCACGGTGCAGGGTGCGCTCGAACTGCTGGGCATTCCGTACACCGGCTCGGGCGTGATGGCCTCGAGCGTGGCGATGGACAAGGTCATGACCAAGCGCATCTGGCTGGCCGACGGCCTGCCGACGCCCAAATACGTGCGCCTGGCCGCCGACCAGCAGAGCCGCGAGCAGATCCGTGCCGTGCCCGACGTGCTCGGCCTGCCGCTGATCGTCAAGCCGCCGCGCGAAGGCTCGTCCATCGGCGTGACCAAGGTGCAGGGCTATTCCCAGATGCAGGACGCGGTGGCGCTGTCGGCCAAGTACGACGCCGACGTGCTGTGCGAGGAATTCATCGAGGGCGAGGAAGTCACCTGCTCCGTGCTCGGCCACGGGCTCGACGCGCAGGCCCTGCCGGTGATTCGCATCGCCGCGCCCGAGGGCGCCTACGACTACCAGAACAAGTACTTCACCGACGACGTGAAGTACCACTGCCCGAGCGGCCTGCCCGAGGCGGAGGAAAAGGAGATCCAGCGCCTCACGCTGGCGGCCTACCGCACGCTCGGCTGCCGCGGCTGGGGCCGCTCCGACGTGATGATCCGCGCCAGCGACCGCAAGCCCTTCCTGCTGGAGTTGAACACCTCCCCCGGCATGACGACCCATTCGCTGGTGCCGATGGCGGCACGTGCGGTGGGCATCGCCTACGAGGACCTGTGCGTGCGCGTGCTGGCGTCGGCCGCTCTCGATTCGGAAGGCAAGGTCTGACCATGGCCACCGCGGCACCCGTCCCCTTCGACGTCAAGCTCATGAACCTCACGGCGACGCTGGTCTTCGCCGTGTTCGGTGTCGTGCTGCTGGCGGCGGGGGCGTGGTGGGTGCTGCGCCAGCCCTTCTTTCCCATTGCCGGCATCAAGGTCGACGGCGAGGTGACGCACAACAACGCGGTCACGCTGCGGGCCAACGTGGCGCCGCAGCTGGCGGGCAACTTCTTCACCGTCGACCTGGCGCGCGCGCGCACGGCTTTCGAGTCGGTGCCGTGGGTGCGCAAGGCCGTGGTGCGGCGCGAATTCCCGAACAAGCTGCGCGCCACGCTGACCGAGCATGTGCCGGTCGCGCACTGGGGTGACGAGGCCGGCTCGAAGCTGGTCAACGGCTTTGGCGAGGTCTTCGAAGCCAACGTGGCCGAGGTCGATGACCAACTGCCGCGGCTCGACGGCCCGATCGAGCAGGCCGGGCAGGTGCTCGGCATGTACCGCCTGCTGGCGCCGCTGTTCCAGCCTTACGAGCTGAGCGTGGTCGAGCTCGGCCTGTCGAGCCGTGGCAGCTGGCATGTGCTGCTCGACAGCGGCGCGCTCATCGAGCTGGGCCGCGGGCGCAGCGAAGAGGTGGTGGCCCGCACCGAACGCTTCCTGCGCACCGTGGCGCCGGTGGCGGCGCAGTACGGCCGCACCGTCGCCTCGGTGGAAGGCGCCGACCTGCGGCACAACGAAGGCTATGCGCTGCGAATGCGCGGCGTCACCACGGTCGTCAACGATCCCAAGAAGAAATAAGCGAACACCGAGGACACTCCATGCCCAAAGAATACAAAGACCTGGTCGTCGGACTCGACATCGGCACCGCCAAGGTGATGGTGGTGGTGGCCGAGGTGCTGCCCAACGGCGAACTCAAGCTCGCCGGCCTCGGCGTGGCGCCGAGCAACGGCCTCAAGCGTGGCGTGGTGGTCAACATCGACGCCACGGTGCAGAGCATCCAGCAGGCGCTGAAAGAGGCGGAGCTGATGGCCGACTGCAAGATCGGCCGCGTCTACACCGGCATCACCGGCAGCCATATCCGCGGCATCAACTCCAGCGGCATGGTGGCGGTGAAGGACAAGGAAGTGACGGCCGCCGACGTGGCCCGCGTGGTCGAGACGGCGCGCGCCATCAACATCTCGAGCGACCAGCGGCTGCTGCTGGTGGAGCCGCAGGAATTCGTGATCGACGGCCAGGACGTGAAGGAGCCGATCGGCATGAGCGGCATGCGGCTCGAGGCCAAGGTGCACATCGTGACCGGCGCGCAGAGCGCGGCCGAGAACATCATCAAGTGCGTGCGCCGCTGCGGGTTGGAAGTCGACCAGCTGATGCTCAACCCGCTGGCCTCGAGCCAGGCGGTGCTGACCGAAGACGAGCGCGAGCTGGGCGTGTGCCTGGTCGACATCGGCGCGGGCACGACCGACGTGGCGATCTTCACCAACGGCGCGATCCGCCACACGGCCGTGATCCCGATCGCCGGCGACCTGATCACCAGCGACATCGCCATGGCGCTGCGCACGCCGACCAAGGACGCCGAGGACATCAAGGTCGAGAACGGCTATGCCAAGCAGCTGCTGGCCGACCCCGACACACAGGTCGAGGTGCCGGGCCTGGGCGACCGCGGCCCGCGCATGCTGAGCAAGCAGGCGCTCGCCGGCGTGATCGAGCCGCGCGTCGAGGAGATCTTCTCGCTGGTGCAGCAGGTGGTGCGCGAGTCGGGTTACGAGGAAGTGCTGTCGTCGGGCATCGTGCTCACCGGCGGCAGTGCGGTGATGCCCGGCATGGTCGAACTCGGCGAGGACATCTTCCTCAAGCCGGTGCGCCGCGGCATCCCGAAGTATTCGAGCGCGTTGTCCGACATGGTGGCCCAGCCCCGTGCGGCTACCGTCATGGGGTTGCTCGAAGAAGCACGTTTTGCGCGCATGCGCGGCTACAAGGTCGCGCAGAAGAACGGTTCGGTAAAGACGGCCTTTGGCCGCTTCAAGGACTTCATCGTGGGGAACTTCTGACATGAAGTTCTACCCCCTCTGGCTGGCCCGCCGCAGTCCGCCCCGGCACTTCAACGAGCGATGGCGGCGGACCGGTCCGCCATCACCACGAACAACCGGTCCGCACACAGAAAAATAGTTCAGAAACACACGGCAACTGCAAGCAATCTAGGAGTCACCAAATGGCCATCGAAATGATCGAAATGGAAGAGTTCAACCAAGGCACGCAAATCAAGGTGATCGGCGTGGGCGGCGGCGGCGGCAACGCGGTCGCGCACATGATCGAGCGTGGCGTGCAAGGCGTTCAGTTCTCCTGCGCCAACACCGATGCGCAAGCGCTGTCGCGCAGCAATGCGCCCAAGCTGATCCAGCTGGGCAACAACGGCCTGGGCGCCGGCGGCAAGCCGGACAAGGGCCGCGAGGCGGCCGAACTGGCGGTGGACGAGATCCGCGCGGCCATCGACGGCGCGCACATGCTGTTCATCACAGCCGGCATGGGCGGCGGCACCGGCACCGGCGCCGCACCTGTGATCGCGCGCATCGCCAAGGAGATGGGCATCCTCACTGTCGGCGTGGTCACCAAGCCCTTCGACTGGGAAGGCGGCAAGCGCATGAACAACGCCGACAGCGGCCTGGCCGAACTCGAAGCCAACGTCGACTCGCTGATCGTGATCCTGAACGAGAAGCTGCTCGAAGTGCTGGGCGAGGACGTGACGCAGGCCGAGGCCTTCGCGCATGCCAACGACGTGCTGAAGAACGCCGTCGGCGGCATCTCGGAAATCATCAACGAGTACGGCGGCGTGAACGTCGACTTCGAAGACGTGCGCACCGTGATGGGCGAGCCCGGCAAGGCCATGATGGGCACGGCCGCAGCCAGCGGCCCGGACCGTGCGCGCATCGCCGCCGAGCAGGCCGTGGCCTGCCCGCTGCTCGAAGGCATCGACCTGTCGGGCGCCAAGGGCGTGCTGGTGCTGGTGACGGCGTCGAAGGGCTCGCTGAAGCTGAGCGAGTCGAAGCTGGCGATGAATACCATCCGTGCCTATGCCTCGCCCGACGCACACGTCATCTACGGCGCCGCTTACGACGAGAACCTGGGCGACGAGATGCGCGTGACGGTGGTGGCCACCGGCCTGTCGCGCGCCGACGCACGCCGCCAGGCACCGACGCTGGAAGTGATTCGTACCGGCACCGACAACATCCCGTTCACCGTTCCGACCCTTGGCGGCATGGGCCAGACCGGCGCGCACGGCCAGCCGAACTACGAAGGCATGGCGGTGCCGAGCGTGTGGCGCACCAACCGCACGATGGCTGCGGCCAAGGTCGACGCGCTGTCTTCGGGCGGCATGGACGACTTCGAGATCCCCGCCTTCCTGCGCCGCCAAGCCGATTGATGGCGCATAAAGCTACTGCGCGACCCGATCGCGCGGCTGCGGTGCTCACCGTACGCCAGTACGGTTCCGCTCCTCGCCGCACGCTCGGGCCGCTCGCTACGCTTTCTGCACCATCAACCCCCTCGCTATGGCCAAGATAGCCTGGAGCATTGCGCGGGGGGAGCCCCGCGCTCCTAAAATCACGGCTGTGTTGCAACAACGAACGCTCAAGTCCATCACCCGCGCCGTCGGTGTGGGGCTGCACAGTGGGCAACGGGTGGAGCTCACGCTGCGGCCGGCGGCGCCGGACACGGGCATCGTGTTCCGACGCGTCGACCTGCCCGAGCCGGTGGATATCCCGATGACGGCCGAGGCCGTCACCGAGACGAGCCTGGCGTCGACTGTCTCCAAGGGCGGCGCCAAGGTACAGACCGTTGAACACCTGATGTCGGCGTGCGCCGGCCTGGGCATCGACAACCTCGTCATCGACATCACGGCCGACGAAGTGCCGATCCTTGACGGATCTGCGTCGTCCTTCGTCTTCCTGTTGCAGAGCGCGGGGATCGTGCTGCAGAAGGCGCCGCGTCGCTTCATCAAGCTGCTCAAGCCGGTGGAAGTGCGCGAAGGCGAGGGCGCCAATGCCAAGTGGGCGCGGCTCGATCCTTATCACGGCTTCAAGCTCAGCTTCGAGATCGACTTCGACCACCGCGTGGTCGATTCGACCGGGCAACGCGTGGAGTTCGACCTGGGGCAAGGTTCGTACAGTCGCGACATCGCGCGCGCGCGCACGTTCGGCTTCACCAAGGATGTCGAGTACATGCGGGGCAAGGGCCTGGCGCTGGGCGGTGGGCTCGACAACGCGATCGTCATGGACGACACCAAGGTGCTGAACGTCGGCGGCCTGCGCTACGACGATGAATTCGTGAAGCACAAGATCCTCGACGCGATGGGCGACCTGTACGTGGTCGGCCGCCCGCTGCTGGCGGCCTACAGCGCCTTCCGTTCGGGCCATGCCATGAACAATCAGCTGCTGCGCGAATTGCTGCGGAACGAGGACGCCTACGAGATCGTCACCTTCGACGACGAGAAGCTCGCGCCCGCCGGCTTCGCCGAAGTGGCGCGCGCCTGGTAACGCAGGCCTACCGACCGATGCTGCTGTTCCGCTGGGCCATCCTCCTGCTGCTGCTCGTGGCCGGCGTGTCCTTCGCGTTCTATGCGGGCACCGGGCAGGTGAAGTACCGGCGCTTCGGCTGGATCGTGCTCAAGTGGACGCTGCTGGCGGCGTTTGGGTTCTTTGCTGTGTTGATCGCCGAGCGAGTGGCCTGACGGTTCAGCGCGTCCGGCCCTTGCGGTACATGCCGCTTGTGCTGCGCGACAGATCCGCCGCTTCGCCCAGCCGTGCCATCGAACTGCCGACATGCGCATGCGTGATCGCGATGCCCAGTGCATCGGCGGCATCGCTGCCGGGCAGGCCCGGTAGATCGAGCAGGCGCTTCACCATCTCCTGTACCTGCGCCTTCGCGGCCTGGCCGTGGCCTGCGACGGCACGCTTCATCTGCAGCGCGGTGTACTCCGCGACCGGGAGGTTGCGCGACACCAGCGCGGTGAGGCAGGCGCCGCGCGCCTGGCCGAGCAGCAGCGTGGACTGCGGATTCACGTTGACGAAGATGATCTCGACGGCTGCCGCCTCGGGCTGGTAGCGCGACACGATCTCGCCGATGCCGTCGAACAGCACCTTGAGCCGCGCCGGCAGGTTGCCACGGTCGAGGTGCTTGGTGCTGATGGTGCCGCTGGCCACGTAGCGCAGCGCATGGCCGTCCAGGTCGACCACGCCGAAGCCGGTGGTCTGCAGGCCGGGGTCGATGCCGAGAATTCTCATACGCCGAAGTACCAGCGCACCGAATGGAAGAACACCGGTGCCGCGAAGCACAGCGCGTCGACCCGGTCCAGCAGGCCGTTGGCGCCGGTCACGCCGACGCCCTTCTGGCCCCAGTTCGGAATGCCGCGGTCGCGCTTGAGCGCCTTCATCACCAGGTGGCCCATCGAGCCCGCGACGCAGGCGATCAGCGCCATGGCCAGCGCCTGGCCGAACTTGAAGGGCGTGATGAAGGACATCGCCGCGCCGACCACGCTGGCGATCGCCATGCCCAGGCCCCAGCTGGCCCAGTTGAAGCTGCGGCTCACGTTGGGCGCGAAAGGTTCGCGCGCCAGCCAGCGCCCGAGCATGCCGCGCCGCGCGGCATCGGCCTTGTCCGGTGGCAGGTAAGCAAAGCGACGTGCGATGAGATGCTGCACCACCATGCAGGTCTGCACCACGAAGACCAGGAAGAAGACGAGGAAGGCGCTCTTGCCCTCGTAGTCGGGGAAGGACAGCAGCAGCAGCGCCGGCACGTGGCTCAGCCCGTAGACGCAGACCATGATGCCCCATTGCAGCTTGGCGTTGCGTTCCAGGAACTGGCTGGGGTCG